>NZ_JAIFKJ010000207.1 GCF_019695415.1 Thiohalocapsa sp. | reverse complement strand
TGGCGAGCAGCGCGTCCAGCTCGTCGCCGGTCAGCTCGCGCCACTGGCCGGGCAGCGGGCGGGCGCCGAGGACGACGTTGCCGAAGCGCACGCGCTTGAGGCGGCTCACCTCGCAGCCGACGGCCTCCCACAGGCGGCGCACCTCGCGGTTGCGGCCCTCCACCAGCAGCACGTGGAACCAGCGGTTGGCGCCGCTGCCACCGGATTCGACGATGTCCTCGAAGCGCGCGGGGCCGTCGTCCAGCTGAACGCCCTGCACCAGCTGCTCCAGCGCTTGCTCGGGTACATCCCCGTGGATGCGCACGGCATACTCTCGCTCCACTTGGCGGGACGGGTGCATGAGGCGGTTGGCAAGCTCGCCGTCGTTGGTCACCAGCAGCAGGCCGGCGGTGTTGAGGTCGAGGCGGCCGACGGTGATCCAGCGCCCGTCGCGGATGCCGGGCAGCCGGCGGAAGATGGTCGGCCGGCCTTCCGGGTCGCGGCGGGTGACCACCTCGCCCTCGGGCTTGTGGTAGGCGAGTACGCGCAAGCGCGCCTTGCGCGGCGAGCGGCGCTTGACCTCCTCGCCGTCGACGCGGATGCGGTCGCTGGGCAGCACACGGTCGCCGAGCTTGGCGAGCTGGCCGTTGACGCGCACGCGGCCCTCGGCGATCCAGCCCTCCAGGGTGCGGCGCGAGCCGAGGCCCGCTTCGGCCAGGACCTTTTGCAGACGCACCGGCTCCGCGTCGGTGGCCTGCCCTGGGTGGGGCCGCCGACCGCGGCCTTTGCCTTTGGCCTCGGGACGACCAGGGTGTTGGTCTGGGTTCACTGTGCGCTGCGCCGCGTCACCGCGGCGCCGGCCAGACCCGAGCCTGGGTGGGCGCCTATTCTGAGTCGCCATGGTCGGGCTCGCCATGGTCAGGATCATGTGGGCGCGAGTCGCCTGCGGCCGCGGATCGCGTCGGGGATGCCGCTCCCACGGCGCCACCCCTGCTGGGCACGGACGACGGCTCATCGCTGCGAGTATCCACCGGCCCTGGCTCGGTGGCAGGCAGTGCCGCCTGCACGCCAGTGCCGGACTCGCCAGCCGCCTCCGCCGCCGCATCCAAGGCAGCGTCGCCCGCAACCCGAAGCTGCTCATCGAAGAAGGCCGGATCGCGCAGCTCCGCCAAGGGTGGGAGGTCGTTCAGGGAGCGCAGGCCGAAGTAATCCAGGAACCTGCGGGTGGTGGCGTAGAGCGCCGGGCGACCTGGCACGTCGCGATGGCCGACGATGCGGATCCATTCCCGCTCCGTCAGCGTCTTGACGATCTGGGTACTGACGGCCACGCCGCGGATGTCCTCGATCTCGCCGCGGGTGATGGGCTGGCGGTAGGCGATGAGCGCCAGGGTCTCCAGTAGGGCCCGGGAGTAGCGCGGGGGCTTCTCTTCCCACAATCGCGCCACCCAGGGTGCCACGGCTCGGCGCACCTGGATGCGCCAGCCGCCGGCCACCTCCACCAGCTCGATGCCGCGCTCGCGGTAGTCCGCGCTGAGCTCGTCGACTGCTGTGCGGATCTCGTCCCGGGCGGGGCGGCGCTCCTCGGGATAGAGGGACAGGATTTGCTCGGTCGTCAAGGGCGCACCGGCAGCCATCAAGGCTCCCTCGACCACCTGCTTCACCGGTGGCGTCGCGAGCGACAGGGCATTGAGCGGCGTGACATCGGCACCCTCTAAGGCCTCATCGTCAGTGACCGACTGCTCCCAGTCGCCGCCGCTCATTGCTCTGCCGCCCGCAGACGCACATGGATGGACGCATAGGATTCGGACTGCACGAGCTCCAGCGTCGCAGCCTTCACCAGCTCCAGAATGGCAAGGAAGCTCACGACGACACCAGCGCGACCTTCGGTCACGTCGAACAGCGCCTCGAAGGGTACGAAGCCACCGCGCTGCACCAAGGCCAGCACCCGGGACATGCGCTCGCGCAGAGACAGGGATTCACGCTCCACCCGATGGCTCGTGAAAAGATCCGCGCGGCGCATGACATCGCGCAGCGCCGCCAGCACCTCGCCCAGCTCCACCGTGGGCGGGATGCGGCGGATGTGCTCCGCGGACAGCTCAGCGGCGACCGGGAAGCTGTCTCGGCCCTCCCGCGGCAGGGCGTCCAGGTCCTGGGCCGCCTGCTTGAAGCGCTCGTATTCCATGAGCCGGCGCACCAGCTCGGCGCGCGGGTCCGCGTGCTCTTCCTCCGCGGTTGATGGACGCGGCAGCAGCATGCGGGATTTGATCTCGCAGAGCATGGCGGCCATCACCAGATACTCCGCCGCCAGCTCCAAGCGAAGCTCCTGCATGAGCTCCACGTACTCCATGTACTGGTTGGTGATCTGCGCGATGGGGATATCCAGGATGTCCAGATTCTGCTTTCGGATCAGGTACAAGAGCAGATCCAACGGCCCCTCGAACGCATCCAGGAAGACCTCCAAGGCATCCGGCGGGATGTAGAGATCCTCCGGCAGCTTGAGCAGCGGCGCGCCGCGGACGATGGCGAGCGGCGGCGCCTGCGCCAGGTTCCGGGCGACCGCGTCCGGCGGCGTCTCTCTCGGCTGGGCTTCTGTCTCCGGCGTCGTCATGGTCGCTCGCACCTGCGTCGTCCAGGGGCCATCGGCCCTCGGCCCTGTGCCAATGACATGGCGTGACGAACCTCGTCCATGGTCTCCCGCGCCACGTCGCGGGCACGCTCGCAGCCCTCGTTGATGAAGCTGCGCACCGTCTCCGGCTGCGCCTCCAGCTCCGCGGCGCGGGCCTGAATAGGGCCGAGCTCCGCACGGACCGCCTCGATGATGGGCTGCTTGCACTCGATGCAGCCGATGCCGGCAGAGCGGCAGCCCGCCTGCACCCAGTCCTTGACGCCGTCGTCCGAGTACACCTCATGGAACTGCCAAACGGGGCAGACATCTGGATTGCCCGGGTCGGTGCGGCGTACGCGGGCCGGGTCCGTGGGCATGGTGCGCAGCTTCTGCGCCACCTCGTCGGGGTCGTCGCGCAACGCAATGGTGTTGCCATAGGACTTGGACATTTTTTGCCCGTCCAGCCCGGGCATCTTCGCCGCGCGGGCCAGGAGCGGCTGCGGCTCTGGCAGGATCACCCGCCCACCGCCTTCCAGGTAGCCTAACAGCCGCTCGCGATCACCCACGGTGATATTGGCCTGGGTCTCCAGCAGGGCGCGGGCCTTATCGAGCGCCTGCTGATCCCCCTGCTCGGTCCAGCTGCGCCGCAGCTGATCGAACATCTTTGCGTTCTTCTTGCCCATCTTGCGCTTGGCCTGCTCGGCCTTCTCTTCGAAGTCCGGCTCACGGCCGTAGATGTGGTTGAAGCGCCGGGCGATCTCGCGGGTCATCTCCACATGGGCAACCTGGTCTTCTCCCACCGGCACCTGACCTGCCTTGTAGATAAGGATGTCGGCGCTCTGCAGCAGGGGATAACCCAAAAAGCCGTAGGTGGCCAGGTCCTTTTCTTTCAGCTTCTCCTGCTGATCCTTGTAGCTCGGCACACGCTCCAGCCAGCCGAGCGGCGTGATCATGGACAACAGCAGGTGTAACTCGGCGTGCTCCGGCACCCGGGACTGGATGAACAGCGTCGAGGAGCCCGCGCTCACGCCTGCAGCGAGCCAATCCACGACCATGTCCCAGGTCGCCCGTGGGATGCCCGACGGGTCTTCGTAGTCTGTGGTGAGCGCATGCCAGTCCGCGACGAAGAAGAAACACTCGAACTCGTGCTGGAGCTCGACCCAGTTTTTCAGCACACCGTGATAGTGGCCGAGGTGCAGCCGCCCGGTGGGCCGCATGCCGGAGAGGACACGTGGATTCTGAGGGGTAACGGAGGTCACTGCAGATGGCCTTGTCGCCGGCGCCCCGCCCGCTGAGCGGGCGGGCGCGTCAAATGGGGAAACGATCGCGCACCAGAGCCTGTCCCGGTATGGCTGCCAGCACCCCGCTCACCACCGGGCGAAGGGCCGCACCGAGCAGGCCGGGCGGGTTGCCGTTGGGCAGAAATAGGAGCAACAGCAGAATAAAGATTCCATAAGGCTCCAAGCGTGAGAAGCGTGCCGCGAGCCGCGGCGGCAGCAGGGCATTCAGGATACGGCCCCCATCCAGCGGCAGCAACGGGAAGAGGTTGAGCGCCATCAGCACCAGATTAATGACGATGCCCACCACGCACATTTCCACATACAGCTGCAGCAACCAAGTGGGTACGGGCACGACCATGACTACCAGCGCCATCACCTTGATGGCCAGCCCCCAGGCGAAGGCCATCAGCAGGTTCACCCCTGGCCCCGCAGCGGCCACCAGGGCCATGTCCCAGCGGGGGTTACTGAGTCGCCGCCAATCCACGGGCACCGGTTTGGCCCAACCGAACAGGAAGGGCACCCCCACCAGGGTCTTGGACATAAGGAAGATCGCGGCCGGCACCAGCACGGTGCCCACCGGGTCGATGTGCTTCAGCGGGTTGAAGGTGACGCGGCCCAGCAGGAAGGCTGTGGGGTCGCCGCGGCGGCTGGCCACCCAGCCGTGCGCGGCCTCGTGCACGGTGATGGCGAGGAGCACGGGCGGCGCGATCAAAATGAGCAGCAGCAGGGTCTGTAGGACTTCGTTCATATCGGCGCGCGCCGGGACACACGTTTGGGCGTGGTGCGCGAGCGCGCGCCGCAGCGGGCGCTCAGGTGTCGAATAGCGAGGTTTCACCCCGGCCATGCCGCAGCACGGTAGGGGGCTCGCTGGTCATGTCCACCACCGTTGTCGGCTCGGTGCCACAGGAGCCGCCGTCGATGATGAGGTCTACGCAGTGATCCATGTGATCGCGAATGTCCAGCATATCCGCGAGCGGCTCATCGCCACCCGGGAGGATCAGCGTCGTGCTGAGAATGGGCTGATCCAGTGCCGCAAGCAAGTCATGTACGATCGGTGTATCCGGCACGCGGATGCCGATCGCACGACGCTTCGGGTGCAGCAGACGGCGCGGCACCTGCTTGGTCGCCTGCACGATGAAGGTGTAAGGACCCGGCGTCAGCGTTTTGAGCAAGCGGTACGCAACGTTGTCGATACGCGCATAGGTGGCAATCTCCGATAGGTCTCGGCACACCAGGGTGAAATGGTGCTTGTCGTCCACGCGCCGGATCATGCGGATGCGGTCCAGCGCCGACTTCTCTCCGATGCGACAGCCGAGTGCATAGCAGGAATCGGTCGGATAAACGACAACTCCGCCGCCGCGGAGCACGTCCGCGGCCCGGGCGATGAGCCGCGGCTGCGGGTTGCGCGGGTGGATCTCCAGGTAATCAGCCATGGCTCGGCCGGCGCGCCCCGCCGACGAGCCGGCGAGCCGGCCCGCGCTTGGGCGACCAAAACAGGTAACAGGATGAAGTTCGGCAGGCGCGCTTGGCAGGTTGATGACGGCTGGCGATGACGGCTGGCGTTTGGACGGCCGGCGCGCCGGGGCCTCAAGCAGCCGCGCGCCGTGCGCCTGCGAGGGCGGGTGCAGCCCACACCGGTGTACAGCCGTCCGGAAGCGGCGGCAAACGACCGAGCTCGATCCACGGCTTCTCCGGGCCGTGATAATCGGAGCCTGCGGAGGCGAGCAGCCCCGCCTCACGAGCATGCCTGGCATAGACGTGATAGTCGTCCTTGCTGTGGCTGCCGGAGACCACCTCCAGCCCACGCCCCCCGCACTCTTTGAGCTCACCGATCAGGCGGCGCATCTTAGTGCGCGTGAAACCGTAGCGCGCCGGGTGGGCGATGACAGCGATGCCGCCGGCGGCATGGATCCAGCCGAGCGCCTGCTCCAGCGTCGTCCACTCGCCCGGCACATGCCCGGGCCTGCCGGATACCAGAAAGCGCTTGAAGACGTCGCGCAGATCCTTGGCGGCGCCACGCTCCACCAGAAAGCGCGCGAAGTGCGTGCGCCCGATAAGGGTTCCGGCGGCATAGCGCTTGGCACCATCGAGGGCACCGTCGTAGCCTGCCCGCGCCAAGCGCCGGCCGATCTCCTCAGCGCGCCAGACGCGATAATCCTGCAGGCCGGCGAGGCCGTCCAGCAGGGCCTTGCAGGTGATATCCACGGCGAGGCCCACCACGTGAACGGTGCGTCCGCCCCAGGTCACAGACACCTCCACCCCAGGGATGAGCCCCAGGCCCGCGGCTTTTGCGGCGGTCATAGCCTCCGGAATGCCGGCGACGGTGTCATGATCGGTGAGGGCAAGGGTTTCGACGCCGGCGGCTGCAGCGCGCTCCACCAATCCGGCGGGCGTAAGGGTGCCGTCCGAAGCGGTGGAGTGGGTATGCATATCAGGAGTCTTCGGCATCTGCCCATATTAACCGATTCTGCCTACACGCAGGCGCCGCGCTCGCGCGCGCGACGCTCGCCATCGTTGACCGACCGACGCCGGCTGCACCACCATCCCGGGTGCTGCTATGCTGGCGGGTCAAATTGCCAGCACGGTGTCCGTCTCCGTCAGGGATACACCCGAGACCGCCATGAAACTCCTGTTCGACTTTTTTCCGGTCATCCTGTTCTTCGTCGCCTACAAGCTTCAGGGCATCTATGCCGCCACCGTCGTTGCCATCGCCGCTGCCGCCCTGCAGGTCGCCTGGGTACGCTTAAGGCACGGTCGCACCGAGCGCATGCATCTGGCCACTCTGGGGCTTCTCGTGCTGTTCGGCGGCATGACCCTCGCGCTCCGGGACCCGACCTTCGTCATGTGGAAGCCGAGCATCGTCAACTGGCTGTTCGCGCTCGTGTTCCTTGGTGGACAATTCATCGGCAACCAACCACTGGTGCAGAGGCTCATGGGGCACGCGGTATCGGCGCCTGCGGCGATCTGGCAGCGACTGAATCTGGCGTGGGTGGCGTTTTTCGTCTTCTCGGGCCTGGTGAACCTTTACGTCGTTTACGTCGGCAGCGGCTTCTATGAGGCCAAACAGGCGCTCATCGCTGCCAGCGGCCAGCCCGAGGTGGATCTGGCAGCCTGCGCCGAGCTGTTCACCGGCAGCGTGCTCGGTCTGTGCGAACAGGCCCATGCCGCCGAGGCCAGCTGGGTAGACTTCAAGCTCTTCGGTATGATGGGCATGACGCTGGTCTTCGTACTCGCACAAGCCTTCTACCTAGCTCGCCATATCGAGCCCGAAGCCGCCGCTGCCACCGTGCAGGAAGCGGCCCAGGAGGCCGACGCTGGCGGCAGTCGCTAGCTCCGGGAGGCCACGCGCCGTGCTCTTCGCCATCATCGCCACCGACCACGCCGACAGCCTCGCTGTGCGCCGCAGGACACGCTCCGCGCATCTCGCACGACTGGAGGCGTTGCAGGCCGAAGGCCGCCTCGTGCTTGCAGGCCCGCACCCGGCGGTAGACGCCATGGACCCAGGCGAGGCGGGCTTCACCGGCTCCCTCGTGGTGGCGGAGTTCGACGACCTCACCGCTGCACAGGCCTGGGCCGACGCGGACCCCTATGTGTCGGCCGGCGTGTATCAGGAGGTCCGAGTCAAACCGTTCATCCAAGTGCTGCCGCGCTGAGCACGGCAACACCGCCCCTCGCCGCCCCGCTCATCTCCGCGGCGCGGTGCGGGCGCAATGCATACGTCCTGTGCTGCACCACGCCGGGGCTGCGCGGACACGCGTTCACGTCCTTGTCACCAACCTGAAGGAAAGTCAGATGCCACTGAAAACGACGCCGAAGCTCCTGCTCGCCACCGCCTTTGCCAGCGCGCTCTTCTCCGCGCCGGTGCTGGCCCAGGACGACGCGGCCGACGACGATACGCTCATCGCCACCATCAACGGCGAGCCCTACAAGCTGAACCTGTTTCGGGTCTTCTACGCTCAGCGGCTACAACAGGCCAGGGGCGAGAACACCCCCGAGCTCCAAGAGCGCGCCTTCAATGAGTTCATGAACCTGGTGGTAGCCGCTCAGGAGGCCGAGAAGCGCGAGCTCGCCGAGCGCACCGATGTGCAGACCTCCCTCGACCTGCAGCGCATGATGGTGCTCTCGCAGGCGGCGCTGCAGTCAATCGCAGCCGAAACCGAGGTTACCGAAGACGAGCTCAAGGAGGTCTACGAGCAGTTCAAGGAGCAGGCTAAGCGCACCGAGTACAAGGCCCGCCATATCCTCGTGGACGACCAGGAAAAGGCCAAAGCGCTCGCAAAGCAGGTCGGCAAGAAAAAGGCGAAGAATTTCGAGGAGCTCGCCAAGGAAAACTCACTCGGCCCCACCGCCGACAAGGGCGGTGATCTCGGCTGGTTCGACGCCCGGCAGATGGTCAAGCCCTTCGCCGACGCCGTCGCAAAGCTGAAGCCGGGGGAGTGGACCGAAGAGCCGGTGCAGACCCAGTTCGGCTGGCACGTCATCCTGCTGGAGGAGACCCGCGACGCCGAGCCGCCGTCCCTCGAAGACGCCAAGCCGAATCTCGAGGCGGCCATCAGGAGAGATAAAGTCGCGGCCCGGCTCGCCGAGATGCGCAATCAGGCGATGGTCGAGCTGAACGAAGACGTGGTCAAGCTCAAGGATGATGCAGACGAGGAAGGCGCCGCTTCCGAATAGCTCGGTGCTAGTGGACCCCGCCGAATGATCTTCGGCAACGAGATCCGAGGGCCAAGAGGCATGTTTTGTCGCCCGACGAAACGCAGTCGCCTTGGCCCTCGGCCCTTAGGGAGATGCTGATTTATTGGCGCTTCCCTAGGGCATACAGACTTTAGTGACCCGCCGATCGCCGAGCCGCTGCACCGGCCGAGCATTAGGCGCCACCAGCGCCGCCAGGCGCTCCAGCTCCACCGCCGCCACCTCCACCGGTGTGCGCATCACATACCACCGAACCCCTTCCGTACAGGGTGGCCGGGTGAGGGACCCCGTATAGGCGAAATAGTCTTTGCGGCCCGGCAGCAGGAACAGCGGGTTCACGCCGACGTTACGCCCGTAGAAAGACTCGCCAGCAACACTCGGTGCGTGCTCCAGCACCCGTCGAAGCATACTGTTGACCCTGGGGCCGGGTATGAGCGGCACCGCCACCACGGCAATGTCACCGCGGTTGTTCGCGTGGATCAGCTGCGCTTCGGCGTCCGCACGCACACCATCGACCACGTGCTCGGATGGCACATGGAACTGCAGTTCCACCAGCTCGTAGCTCAGACCTTCGATAAGCAGATGGCTGCCGCGATCGTAGCCCAGGCGCAATGCACGGCCGTCGTTGGTGACGTAGAGCGGACTGCTGCGGTAGCGGAATCGCAAGGGCTCGCAGGGGGCGGCTACCGCAACCGCCTCGGCGAGCGCCACCGGCGACTGGGCGTCGCCGCGGGCGCAGGTGTCATACTCGGCGTCAAGATCGCTCCAGTGCTCCGGGCCCTTCTCACCGCTGTAGCCCCAGCGTGGCATGGCCTCCGGGTCCGGCAGCGCGATGCCGGTTTGCCAGGCGGCCGCGGGTGCCGCCGCCAGCGCCAGCGCAACGGCCATGGTCCCGGAATAACGGCTCGGGCCGCTGCCACGGGACTGGGCGCTGCTGTGCAGTCGTGCGCGCATCGGCGTCAGGGCGTCAATCGTCGCTGCGGCTGCGCTTGAGGCCGGCGATGGGCACGACGGTGGCCGACTGCGGCTCGTCGGCGTAATAAGGACGCTCGCCGCCGCGGCCATCGGCCTCGGCCAGCTCCTTCTCCCGCGCCGAGATCAGAGCCAGGCACTGACGCACATCCTGGATGGTGTCGTTCGACAGCGGATGCTTCATACCGGCGGGCGGTGTGACGTCCTTGATGATGGCCGCCAGGGTCTTGCGCATGGCGACCAGAATTTGCTGCTCTTGACTGAGCTCGGGCATCTGACTTCTCCGTACGGGTCGGGCCGTGAGATTTGAGCCGAAGCGGCGCCCGGCGCTGCCCCGGCGGGCTGGCGGCGACGGCGATCTGGCTGCGCCCCGCGGCAGGAGGATCGGGGCAGGTCAAGCATTATTCACCTGCCTGGCGCCCGCACGCAAACGGGGCGCAGGGCACCTGCGCCGGCGGCCCTCAGGAGTGGCCGTGCTCCGGCGCGTAAGCACCGTCGGTGAGCGCGGCGAGGTCGTCCTCATCGAGGATGCTGACACCGAGGGACGCCGCTTTGGCGCGCTTGCTGCCGGCGTCGGCACCGGCCAGCAGATAGTCGGTCTTGCCGGACACGCTGCCGGTGACCTTGGCGCCCAGCGCTTCCAGCTGCGCCTTCACCGCATCGCGGGGCCGGCTCAGGGTACCAGTGATGACGAAAGTCTTGCCGGCGAGCGGGGTGCCTGCATCCGCAGATGTCGCTGCCGCAGCCGCGGTAGTCGTCTCCCAGGAGATGCCCCCGAGATCCGGGTCGAGCAGTTTAGCAATCACCTCGCGATTGTGCGTCTGATTAAAGAAGCTCACGATGTGGGCCGCGACGATGGGCCCTACCCCTTCCACCAGGCTCCGCTTGCCGCCCAGGAAGTCCGCTACCGCGGCATGGCGCAGAGACGTAAGATCCGCCCAACGCTCTGCGATGCGCGCCGCTGCTGCAGGCCGCAGCCCGCGTATGCCGAGTCCGGCGAGCCAATCGGCGAGGGGCGCATCGCCCGGGCTGGCATGCGGATGCGCTTCCAGCCACTCCAGCAGTGCAGTGGCCGTTTTCTCGCCGACACCGTCGACGCCAGGCTCATCGACGATGAAGGTATCCAGATCCGCCGCCATCAGTGGCCCGAGATCCTGAAAATGGGCCGCCAGCGCCTGCGCCGTCGCCTCCCCCACCTCGCGGATGCCAAGCGCATAGATGAAGCGCACGAGCGTCGTGCGGCGGCTGCGGTCCAGCGCCTCCACCAGGTTCTGCGCGGACTTCTGCGCCATGCGCTCCAGACCCGCATAGTCAGCCACGCCGAGCGCGTACAAGTCTGCCGGGTCGTGCACCAGGCCCTGCTCGACCAATTGCTCGATGAGCTTGTCGCCAAGGCCGTCAATATCCATGGCCCGGCGCGAGGCGAAGTGCTTGAGGGCCTCCTTGCGTTGGGCGGCACAGGTGAGCCCGCCGCTGCAGCGCGCGACGGACTCGCCCTCGGCGCGGATGACGTCGGAGCCGCACACCGGGCACTGTGCCGGCAGCTCGACCTGCTCGGTGCCCGCGGGGCGCAGGGACTCGACAACGCTCACCACCTCCGGGATCACATCCCCGGCACGGCGGACGATGACCGTATCGCCTGCGCGCACGTCCTTGCGGTGCACCTCGTCGATGTTGTGCAGTGTGGCGTTGCTGACGGTCACGCCGGCAACGTCCACGGGCTCGAGCCGCGCCACCGGGGTCACGGCACCCGTGCGGCCCACCTGGAACTCCACCGCCCGGACGACGGTCTGCTCCTCCCGCGCCGGATACTTGTAGGCGATGGCCCAAACCGGGTCGCGGGCGCGGAAGCCGAGCTGGCGCTGGGCGGCAATGTCGTCCACCTTGAAGACAACGCCGTCGATCTCGTAATCCAGGGTGTCACGGCGCGCACCGATGACGCGGTGATAGTCGATACAGCCGTCCGCTCCGGTCACCACCCTGGACTCCGGCGACACCCTGAGCCCCCATTCCTTGAAGGCCGCCAGGGCTGCGCTCTGGGTCGGACCCAGGTCGCCGTCCTCGACTGCGCCGAAGCCGTAGCAGAACATGGTGAGGGGCCGGGTTGCGGTCACCGCCGGGTCCAGTTGGCGCAGGCTGCCGGCCGCGGCGTTGCGGGGATTCTTGAACGGCGTCTGGCCGGCGTCGAGCATTTGCTGCTTGAGGCGCTCGAAGGCCGCGAGCGGCAGATAGACCTCGCCGCGCACCTCCAGCAGCCGCGGCCAGTCCGAGCCCTGCAGGCGCAGCGGCACGGCGCCGATGGTGCGCACCTGGGCCGTCACGTCCTCGCCGACGCTGCCGTCGCCGCGGGTCGCGCCGCGGATCAGTACACCGTTCTCATAAAGCAGGCTGACCGCAAGGCCGTCGAGCTTGGGCTCTGCGACGTAGGCCACCGCCTCTGCGCCCAGATCTTTGCGAATGCGGCGGTCGAAGTCCCGCACATCGTCATCCGTACGCGCGTTGCCCAGCGACAGCATCGGGACCCGGTGGCGCGCCTCGGCGAAGCGCTCACCGGGCTCGGCACCGACACGCTGCGTCGGCGAGTCCGGGGTGCGCAGCTCCGGGTAGCGGGCCTCCAGCTCCTGAAGCTCGCAGAACAGCCGATCGTAGGCGGCGTCCGTGATCTCCGGGTCGTCGAGGACGTAGTAGCGATAGTTGTGATGGTGCAGCTGGGTGCGGAGCGCCTCGGCCCGCTGCACCGCATCTGCCGGCGCGCTCACGGCGCCTCGCCGTCCTCGTCGCTGCCGTGCAGTAGGGCGCGCACCCGAGCACGCAGGGCCTTGGCATCGGCATCACGCAGTGGCTCTCGCTGCGGCCCGCGGATGTCGCCGCCGAGGAGCTCGGCCATCACCCGGGCGGCATCGAGCATCTCATCGAAGACCATGAGGTCACTCGGCTCGCCCCGGAACTGGCCGAACACGGCGAGCCCCGGACTGGTGAACTCGGTCATGTCGGCAAAGGGAAAGGTCCCGGGCTTCACCAGATTGGCCATGCTGAAGAGGGGCTCCCCGTCGGGCACATCGCCGCGGGTACGGTGGAAGATGTCCATGTCCCCGGGGCGCAGCTTGCAGCGCTCGGCGGCACCGATGATCTCCTCGCCGCTGAAGGCACCACCGTGGCTCGTAATATAGAGCTGGATCAGGAGCTGATCGGCAGCGGGAGACTCTGCCGTCTCGCCCGGCTGGGTCGCCTCGGCTGGCTCCGCTGCGGCGACAGCCGCCGCCGCTGGCGCGGACGCCTCCCGGGCGTCATCGCCGAGGCCGTCCCCAAGCCCGCCTAGATTCGGCTCTTCGCGCCTGCGCTCTGGGGTCTCGCGCCCGCTTCGCCGCGGCGCTGACCGGGCGCGACGCTCGGCGCGCTGCCCTTGGTCCGCCGCAGACTCGGCGCGTTGTTTCTCCCACAGGTACAGCCCGATCAGGAACACGGCCCCGACGACGACCAGAATCAGGCGCAAAGTTGCGGCGTCCATTCGGTGCTCGCCCCCTCATGCTTTGTGGTATGGATGCGCGGCTGCCCTCCGCGCCCGCAGTATATCAGCGCGCCCACCGCAAGGCGCCGGCGGTCAAGACACGGCGGCCAGCTTCGCCGCTTCGTCCACGTCCACGGACACCAGCCGCGACACACCGGGCTCGTGCATGGTGACGCCAATGAGGTGGTTGGCAATCTCCATGGTGACCTTGTTGTGGGTAATGAAGATGAACTGGACTTGATCGGACAGCGAGCGCACCAGCTCGCAGAAACGCCCCACATTGGCATCATCCAGCGGTGCATCCACCTCATCCAGCATGCAGAAGGGCGCTGGATTGAGCTGGAAGATGGCGAACACCAGGGCCACGGCGGTGAGCGCCTTCTCACCACCGGAAAGCAAATGGATGCTGCTGTTACGCTTGCCCGGCGGACGCGCCATGATGGCCACGCCGGTGTCGAGCAGGTCGTCGCCAGTCAGCTCCAGATAGGCGTGGCCGCCGCCGAACACCCGCGGGAAAAGCTGCTGCAGCCCCTGATTGATGCGGTCGAAGGTGTCCTGGAAGCGGGCCCTGGTCTCGCGGTCGATCTTGCGGATCGCCGCCTCCAGTGTCTCCAGTGAAGCACTGATGTCCGCGTGCTGCTCGTCCAGGTAGCGCATGCGCTCGGACTGCTCGCGGAACTCGTCGATGGCGGCGAGGTTGATGTTGCCGAGCCGCTCGATGCGGCCTTTGACCTGCGCGAGCAGTGTTTCGTGGCTTGCACTGCTGGCGGCGGCATCCACGGCGGCGACGACCTCGGCCATGACGCCGCCGCGCTCGGCGAGCTGCTCCTCCAGGGTGCGGCGGCGCACCAGGCGGTCCTGCCGCTCCAGGCGTTTGGCGTCCAGGTCCTGCTGCACCGACGCGACGCCCTGCTCTAGGGTATGGCGGCGCTGCTCGGCCTCGCGCACGGACTGATCGAGCGCCTCCAGACGCTCGCGCGCCTCACCCAGCTCTGTCTCCACGCTCACGCGCTGCTCGAGCTGCGCCTCCAGCTGCTCGCGTTGTTCCTCCATGGGCTCGGTGGCAGCGGTCAGGTCAGCCAGCAGCTCGTCACGGCGGGCGCTCAAGGCCTCCAACTGCCCGCCGGCACGGGCAAGCTGCGCGTCCAGGGCCTCAAGCGAGGTCCGGCGAGTCTGGATAGCCACCTCCAGGCGCTGACGCTCATCCCGCAGGCCGGCCTCGGCCGCGCGGGCCTCGGCGACGCGGGCGCGCAGCGCGTCGCGCTCGGCCGCCAGCGCGTCGCGCTGGGCGCCGAGATGCTCGGTCTCTTCCAGGGCTTGGTGCAGGCGCTCGCGGGCGGCCTCGATCTCGTCGGCGGCCTCCGCACGGGTCTCGCCCAGCTCGCGCAGCTCGTCATCCAGCGCGGCGCGGCGCTCGCACATGTGCTCCAGCCGCGAGCGCCCGGCGCCGAAGTCCGCGTCCAGCGCCGCGCGGTCGCGACTCAGGCGGCTCACCAGGTCGAGCGCGTCGTCGCGCTCCTGCTCCAGCACCTGCCGGCGCTCGGCGAGCCCGTCGTGCTGCTCCACCAGCTCGGCAATGACGGCATCCAAGTCGTCCGCCTCGGCCTGCAGGCTGCGCAGGGCCTCGGCGCGCTCCAGGCTGCCGGCCACCTTGGGGCCATCGCCGGGGCGGCGCAGCCAGTCGCGCCCCACCTGCGCGCCGTCGCGGGTGACGAGGCGCTCGCCCGGGCCGAGCTCGCCGCGACGGGACAGGGCCTCGGGCAGGGTGTTGGTGGTATGGATGCCGTGCAGCAGCCCGTGCAGCGGCCAGGGGCAGCGCACCCGGGCGGCGAGGCTGTCCGGCGCGGGGGCCGGCGGATCAGAATCACTGCGCAGGCCCGGGCCCAAGAGCCCAAGCGGGCCGCAGTCGAGCAGCGGGCCGTGGGCATCGAGGTCGGCCACACAGAGGGCCGCCAGCATGTCGTCCAGCACCGCCTCCACCGCGGACTCCCAGCCGCCGTCCACCTCGATGCTGTCGAGCAGCCGCGGCACGTCGCCCAGGCCCTGCTCTTCGATCCACAGTCCGACAGTGTCGTCCGCCTGCTCCAGGGCCGCGTCCTGCAGTGCCTCCAGCGAGGCCTGTCGGCCGCGGCAGGTCTGCAGCTCGGTGCGGGCGGCGTCGAGCCGGCCCGCGACGGCAGCGCGCTCTTCCTCCAGCCGACGCAGGGCCTCGGCGCTGCGTGCCTGGTTGTCGGCGGCCGCGGCAATCTGCTGGTCCAGCGCCTCGGAGCGGGCCTCGAGCTGCTCGAGCTTGCCGGCGAGCTCGGTGGTATCAAGCTTCTCCCGATCGTCGGCCAGCCGCGCCGTGCGCTGGTCGGCGCGCAGGATGCGCTGCTCAAGATCGTTGATGCGCCCGCGCTCCGTCTGGGCGCGCTCGGTGGGCCCGCCCGGGCCTTCCTGCAGGGCATCCCAGGCGGCTTGCCAGGCGTCCAGGCGATCTTCGGCGACGGCGAGCTCGTCTGCCGCGGTGGCCATGCGCTCGCCCACCTCGGCGAGCGCCGGCTCGTCACGCGTCAGCTCCTCTGCCAGCTCCGCCATGCGCGCGGTGTCGCGCTCGCGGTGGCCCTCGGCGGCGGCCAGCTCCTCGCGGACGCGCGCGAGCTCGGCCTCTTGGCGGCTGCGGTTTTCGTCGGCAAAGCGGATGGCCTGCTCCAGCCGCGCGATCTCGGCACCAACGGCGTAGTAGCGCCCCTGGACGCTGTTGAAGGCATCCGAGGCCTCGGCGTGGGCATCACGATCGGCCTCGATCTGCGCCTCCAGGCGACGCTGCTCGGCGCGGCGGCGCTCCAGGTCCACCTCGAGTGCGGCGAGGGCGCGGTCGCGCTGGGCAAGCTCCTGATCCAGCTCGCGCCAGCGCAGCGCCGTGAGCTCGTCCTCCAGCCGGCGCTCGTCCTCCTTGAGCTGGCGGTACTTCTCGGCGGTCTCCGCCTGGCGCTCCAGGTGCTTCAGCTGCTTGGCCACCTCGTCCCGCAGGTCGTTGAGCCGGTCCAGGTTCTCGCGGGTGTGGCGGATGCGGTTCTCGGTCTCGCGGCGACGCTCTTTGTACTTGGAAATGCCGGCAGCCTCTTCGATGAACAGGCGCAGCTCATCGGGCTTGGCCTCGATGAACCGCGAGATCATGCCCTGCTCGATGATGGCGTAGCTGCGCGGGCCCAGTCCCGTGCCGAGGAAGAGGTCCTGGATGTCCCGGCGCCGGCAGCGGGCGCCGTTCAGAAAGTAGGCGGACTGGCCGTCGCGGGAGACCTGGCGTTTGACCGCGATCTGATTGAAGCGGGCGAACTCGCCGCCGGCACGCCCGGCGCTGTTGTCGAATGTGAGCTCGATGCCGGCGACGCCCACCGGCTTGCGGCTGGTGCTGCCGTTGAAGATAACGTCCGCCATGGACTCGCCGCGCAGCATCTTCGCCGAGCTCTCGCCCATGACCCAGCGCACCGCGTCGATGACATTCGACTTGCCGCAACCATTGGGGCCGACGACACCGACGAGGTTGCTCGGGAACTGCACCGTGGTGGCATCGACGAAGGACTTGAACCCCGTCAGCTTGATCTTTTCCAGCCGCATCGCCGAAAGATACTGAAGCGCCTTGACCCAAACAAGCGCTACCCGCCGACGCCGCCAGGCGCTGATAGACTTGCCGGTGAACCGAGGGCTGAGGGCTGAGGGCTGAGAAGACCGTCGACCAGCCGCACCGACAGGCATCAACACCGGAACGTACCACGCTCACCGCACTTCTTACTTCGCACTTCGCACTTCGCACGTCGCACTGCGCTCGTCGCACTTCCGAATCATCATGCCCACCCAACCCACCAAAACCCTCGAAACCTTCCCGAATCCCGAGCCCGGACGCGATTACGTCATCCGCATCCGCATCCCCGAGTTCACCTGTCTCTGCCCCAAGACTGGACAGCCGGATTTCGCGGAGCTCGCCATCGAGTACATTCCCGAGGCCGCGTGCGTGGAGCTGAAGAGCCTGAAGCTTTACGTCTGGTCCTTCCGCGACGAGGGCGGCTTCCACGAGGCCATGACCAACCGCATCCTCGGCGACCTGGTGGCGGCGACGGCACCGCGTTTCATGCGCCTCACCGCAGACTTCAACGTGCGCGGCGGCATCTATACGAAAGTGGTCGCAGAGCATCGCGCGCCCGGCTGGCAGGCACCGCAGCTCGTACAGCTGCCGTGACAGCGCCGGTTGGCAGCCGCATCGGTATCGGCGTCGATGTGGGCACCAGCGGGGTGCGGGCTGTTGCACTGGATGCCGTCGGCACCCGCTTCGCGACCGCCGCCAAGGCGCTGCCGGCGCCGCTTCGCACCGCCGGCGGTGGCGTGCAGCAGGACCCGGCGTGCTGGTGGCAAGCCGTCACCGCCGTGCTGCGGAGCGTGGCGGCGAGCGCCGCACTCCGCCAGCGGCCGTGCCGCGTCTGGCTCGGCGGCACCCCCGCCACGGTGCCGCTGGCCGGCGGCGCCGGCCGGCCATTGGGCCCGGCGCTGATGTACAACGACCGCAGCGCGGCGGACGCTGCGGCGCAGGTCGCCGCTGCGGCACCCGCGGACTCCCCGGCGCTGGGCGTGGGCTCGAGCCTGGCCAAGGCGCTGCACCTGCTCGCCGCCGCCGCTGCGGATGCGCATCGGTGTCATGTGCTGCACCAGGCAGACTGGCTCACCGGCTGTCTGCTCGGACGCTTCGGCGACAGCGACTGGAACAACGCCCTCAAGCTCGGTTTCGACCCGGCGGTGGAGCGCTGGCCGGACTGGCTCGCAGGCCTGCCGCTGCCGGCGCGAGCACTGCCAAAGGTGCATGCGCCGGGCCTGGCGCTCGGCTCCATCGCCCCGCGGGCGGCGGAGGCCACAGGACTACCCCCTGACACCCTAATCTGCGCCGGCACCACGGACAGTACTGCGGCAGTGCTCGCGACGGGTGCAAGCGAGCCGGGTGATGCGGTAACCAGCCTCGGCAGTACCCTGGTGCTCAAGATCATCGCGGAGCAGCCGGTGACGGCGCCCGATTACGGCGTCTACAGCCACCGGCTAAGGGATCAATGGCTGGTGGGTGGCGCCTCCAACAGCGGTGGCGCTGCACTGCGCGCCTATTTTGACGACGCTGCGCTGGTGAGGCTCAGCGCCGCCATCGACCCGGCGCAGCCGAGCGGACTGGACTACTACCCGCTACCGGCCGCGGGCGAGCGCTTTCCGGTGCACGACCCCGCACTCATGCCGCGTGTCACCCCGCGCCCGCCGGAAGACAGCCGCTTCCTGCACGGGCTGCTCGAGGGCATTGCCCGCATCGAGCGCGACGGTTATCGGCTCCTAGGGCAGCTCGGCGCACCGCAGCCGACGCGCGTTGTCAGTATCGGCGGCGGTGCGCGAAATGCCACCTGGACCGCCATACGGCAGCGCCTGCTCGGTATTGAGGTGACGCCGGCGGCGGAGCAGGAAGCCGCCGTCGGCGCTGCGCGGCTGGCACTTCGGGCGCCAGCAGACGACTGAACGGGGCCCGCGCCGCGTTATCCGGCATCGCCGCCCAGCTTTTCCAACAAGGCTTGGGCATCGTCGGCCTGCTCAGAGTTGGGATGCTCGCGCAGCAGTCGCCGCAGGATCGGCATGGCCTCGGCACCCCGACCCGCGTCGCTCAAGGCCCAGGCCGTGTGGTAGGCGATCTCGGTTTGGGTCGGAAAGGCCAAGTGTGCCTGTTGCAAGATGCTCAGCCCCTTGTCGCGCTCACCAGTGTTGAACAGGATCCAGCCGAAGGTATCGGCCACTTCGGGCCGGTTCGGGTCCAGCTCGTAGGCCTTGCCCGCGATCTCCAGCGCCCGCGGATCACCGCGCTCGTGCAGGATCCAGGCGAGGTTATTGAGGATAAGGATGTTGCTCTGACCCGCGTTGTAGAGACGCTCGTAGATAGGTAGCGCCCGATCGGGCATGTCCTCGCCGTGCAGCAGCATGGCCAGCATCGCCTGGCTGGCGAGATCTTCCGGCTGCTGTCGGCTCCAGTCCTCCAACAGGGCAATGGCATCGTTGGCGCGGTCTGCACGCGCATAGGCCTCCGCGAGCTGGCGCACCAAAGCTGGCGACGGTGCCAGATCTAGGGCCTGTCGGAATGGCTGCACCGCACCGGCTGGGTTGCGCGCCGCCATCTCCACGGTACCTTGGATGCGATATCCGAGCGGCTGGTCTGCAAAGTCCTGTTGCAGCCCTCGGGCAACCTCGCGCGCCGCGGCGTAGTCCTCTGCAGCCACCAACACCGAGGCCAGCGCCACCCGTGCGTCCACGAAGTCCGGCTTCAGCTCGATGGCACGCTCGAAGGAACCCTGAGCAGCGCGCAGCGCATCGGTCTTCCACTGGGCGCCGCCTTTGAGGTAGTAAATGCGCGGATCGTCCGGGCGCATCTCGAGAATTTGGTCAAAGGTGCGGATGGCGCCCGACGGATCATCGGCGAGAGTCTGCGCGCGGCCGAGCATTTCCAGCGCATCGGGGTTGTCGGGGAAGCGCGCAGCGAGATCGTTCGCTGCCGTGAGTGCTTTCAGGTACTCTTTGCGATCGATGTAGTACCGGCTCAGCAGCAGGCCCGGCTGAGTTGGCGATGCATTGGCGTCTTGGGCCTTGTTGAGCCATTCCAACATGCTGGCGTCATCACCGCGAAGCTCGGCCACGGCCGCCATCCCGAGGAGCGCCGCGAGGTTGCTCGGATCCTTCGCCAGCGCGCGTTGGTACTGGTTTTCAGCGCCCGCCAGATCTTCGCTGGCAACCTCGACCCGGGCAAGATTCATCAGTGCCGTGGTGAAATCCGGAT
Organism: Thiohalocapsa sp.; assembly: GCF_019695415.1. GTDB lineage: Bacteria > Pseudomonadota > Gammaproteobacteria > Chromatiales > Chromatiaceae > Thiohalocapsa. The sequence goes on along the minus strand of NZ_JAIFKJ010000207.1, from coordinate 6,972 downwards.
CGAGCTCAAGCGCCTTGTCGAAGCGCGCACGGGCTTCGTCGAGCTTGCCCTGGGCAAGGAACGCCAAGCCCGTCAGGTTGAAGGCCACAGGGCTCTCAGGACGGCGTGCCTCTAGCGCCTCGCTGGCGGTGATGGCCTCCTCATAGCGCTGCTCCTTGAGCTTGGCGAGCACCAACAGGACATCCGCCTGCAGCACCTCCTGGCCGAGATCCACAGCGCTCTCGAGCTCACTGATGGCACCGCCCATATCACCGCCGGCAATGAGCGTGAGGGCGAGTTGGGTGCGCAGGGCAGCGACATCCGGCGCCATTTCCACCGCTCGGCTCAACCATTCCTGCCCCTGTTGCTGTTCGCCTGCCAGCATGTAGGCGCTACCAAGCAAAGCCATGACCTGGGGGTCCGCGCCGTCGGCGATGGACTCCAGTACCTCCACCGCCTTGTCCGGCTCGCGCAGCTTGAGCCGCGTGGCGGCGAGCACTTTGGCGGCCTGAAGATTGTCCGGCATCTCGGCGTTGATACGGGAAAGATACTCCTCGGCGAGCTGCAGATCGTCCTGGGCATAGCTCACGATGCCCATGAGCAACTGGCTCTGCATATGGCCCGGCTGTGCGCTAAGGACCAACTGCAAATGCTCGCCGGCCTGCTCCCAGTCGCGGTCATAGAAAGCCATCACGCCGCGCAGATAGCTCACGATGACAGTATTCGGCTGGAGGCTGTCCACCCGCTCCAGGTCCGCGCGCGCCTCGTCGAAGCGTTGCAGGCTCACCAGCATCGTCGCGCGCCCCAGCAGCGCCCGCAGGTTCTCGGGCTCCAGCTCGAGTACGTCGCCCAACAGGGCAACCGCTGCCTCCGGGCGCTCGGCCCGGCGCTCCACCTCGGCCCGCAGCAGCATCACGTCCGGCTCTCGCGGATAGCGCTCGAGCAGCAGAGCGGAGGCGACATCGGCGGTCTCGATATCGCCGTCCATCATGGCGAGTTGAATCAGACCGGCGGCGGCTTCGCGGTCGGCGGGATCCAGCGCCGTCGCGTCCGCAAAGGCCCGCTTGGCGGCCTCGGTCTCCTGCAGCGCTAGGTGCGCGCGGCCGCGCAGAGCGAGTGCACGCGCGCGGTCCTTGGCCGGTAGCGTCTCCACATCGAGCGATTCCAGCACCTCTGCAAACCGTTGCTGCTGCAGCTTGGCCTCGGCGAGATCAAACCGCAGCTCGTCTGCGCTGGCACCGAGATCGATCGCCCTTCGCAGTTCCTTTTCCGCCGCAGCCCCGTTGCCCGAGCGCAGGTAGATCTGCGCCAACATGATGCGGGCCTTCTGCAGATTCGGGTCAGCCTGAAGCAGGCTCTTGAGCTCGATTTCCGCGGCGTTGTAATTGCCGTCATTGAAATAGCCCTGCGCCTTGTCGAGGACCGTGTCGTCGGCCGACAACGGCAGGGCGGCGAACGCGCACAAGAGCGCGCCGAAGCGGAACGAACGATGCAAGCCGGACAGCAGGCGCTTGGTCATGACGAGCTCCGGTGAGTGAGGGGCGGATACGTGGGCGGCGGCGCAGGCGAGAGCAAGCAGGCCGCTCGAATCAATTCGGGATCCGATATTTTTTCATCAGGTTGTAGAGCGTCGGTCGGGTGATGCCGAGCAGCTCCGCGGCACGGGAGAGATTCCGGTCGGCGTGGTGAACGGCGCGCTTGACGGCCTGCATCTCAGACAGCTCCCGAACCTCGCGCAGATCGAACGGCATCTCGCGCACCTGAACGTCCTTGAGCTCGAGGTCCTCGGCCGTAACCTCACGGCCATCCGCCATCACCACCGCGCGCTTGACGCGATTCTCCAACTCGCGAACATTGCCAGGCCAGCTGTAGGACTCGATGATAGCGAGCGCTTGTTGGGTGAAATTCCTGACCGGCTTGCGGTGCTGCGCAGCAAACCGGCTCAGAAAGGCTCGCGCCAGGACCACCGCGTCATCCTCACGTTCGCGCAGCGGCGGCACAAAGATGGTGGCCTCATTGATGCGATAGTACAGATCTTCGCGGAAACGGCCTTCCTCGATGAGCTTAGGCAGTTCCTGGTGCGTGGCGCAGATCACGCGTACATCCACCGGTATCTCCTGGCGGCCGCCTATGCGCTCGATGACCCGCTCCTGCAGGAAGCGCAAGAGCTTCGCTTGCAGCGACATGGGTAGATCGCCGATCTCGTCGAGGAACAGAATGCCGCGATCGGCCGTCTCGATCTTGCCGCGCGTGGTCTTGACAGCTCCGGTGAAGGCGCCTTTCTCGTAGCCGAACAGCTCGCTCTCCAGCAGCGCGTCCGGAATGGCAGCGCAGTTGATTGCCACGAGACGACGGCTGCTGCGGCTGCTGAGCGAATGCAGAATCCGAACGAGCACTTCCTTACCGGTGCCGCTCTCGCCGAGGATGAGCGTTGTCACATCCGTTGGCGCGAGCTTCTCGATAGTTCGGCAGACGTCGAGCATCTGCGGACTCACGGCAATGAGCTCGCCGAAGGGCGATTCCGGCATGGCGGTGGCGAGCTTGCGATACTCCCGCTCCAGATGCGCGAGCTTCGCCGCCCGCTGCACAGTGAGCGTGAGCAGATCCGGGTCGATGGGCTTTTCGAAAAAGTCGTAGGCACCGCGCCCAATGGCGCGGACGGCATTATCGCGGTCGTTATGGCCGGTGACGACGATGACCTTGGCATCGGGTGCACGGGCTAGGATTTCGTCCAGCAGCCGAAAACCTTCCGTGGTTCCGCCTGGATCCGGTGGCAGCCCGAGGTCCAGGGTGACCACCACCGGGCTGAACTGCTCCAGCTCCTTGATGGCTGCTTCGGCATCGGAGGCAACCACCGCCTCACAGCCCTCGAAGCTCCAGCGCAGCTGCCGCTGCAGGCCCGGATCATCCTCCACAATAAGGAGCTTGATACTGTCTGCTTGCACTGGCGTCATATCACTGCGGCCAGAGGCTGTTCCACCGGCGCCGCCGACTGCGGCAGGCGAATCGAGAAGCGGGTGCCAGCCCCGGGCTCACTGTCCACGTCTACGCATCCGCCAGCCAGCGCGACGAGCGCCTTGCACTCATACGCGCCGATGCCCATGCCGGCAAGACCTTTGGTCGAGTCGAATGGCCGGAACAGTCGCTCGCGAATGAACTCCTCGTCCATGCCGCAGCCGTCGTCTTCGATCTCCACCACCGCCATGTCGCCGTCCTCACGCAAGGTTACCGTCACCCGCCCCTGTTTGTCGGTGGCATCCTGGGCATTCTGGATCACGTTGCGCAGCACCGCTTGCAAGCGCTCTGCGTCCACGCATACCTCCGGGGCCACGCCGTCGGCCACTCGCAAGGAAGGTACCGGCGACTGCACCGCGCGCTCGCTGACCGCCCGATCGAGCAGTGGCAAGAGCGCGACACGCCCCTGCTTGCCGGTGGGAGTGGCCGCGCGCATCTGCAGCAGCAGACGGTTCATGCGGTCCACAGAGTCACGCACCGTCTGCAATGCATCGTCTACGAATGCCGGATTGTCACGATAGCGCTCAGCATTGCGGCTCACCAGCGACAGTTGCGCGACCAAGTTCTTCAGGTCGTGCACGACAAACGCCGACAACCGATTGAAGCCCTCGAACTGACGCGCCTCCGCGAGTGCGGCTGCCGCCTCCTCAAGGGCGAGGTAACTGGCCGCTTGACGCGCCGCCGTCTGCAACAGCTGGATGTTCTCCCACCCGAGCTGCTGCGGCGCCCTCGGTCGCGCCAGCACGACGAAGCCCAGCGCGCTGGTCTCGTGCATCAGCGGCACCAAGAGCCACAGGTTTTCGTTTGCGAGCAGCCAGCCTGGCAGCGTCCCCGACAGCGATGCGGCTGGGGCCGGCTCTGCGAGCTCGATCACCTCCCCGCCCGGCTGCAACGCCGCGCAGACATCAGAGCCCTCCCAACGCACATCCAACTCCGCCAGGGGCAAATTCCAGCACCGCCGAAATACGCAGTTGCCGTCGGGGTCCCGAACCCACACAGCTCCGCCGGGGCTGTCGACGAGCTCCGCGAGCGCGAGAATGATGCGTTCCGGGAGCGTTGCCTGCAACTCTTTGCCGGACAACACACTGATCAGCCTCAGCCATTCCTCGCGGTAGTCGTAGCGGTAACTGTAAAAATGCTTGCTGATGAAGTGCTTGAGGCGCGAGCGCAACTGTCCGGAGAAGAGCAGGACGATGAGTACCACTGCCGCGCCGAAGAAAAACAGCGGCTGGAATACTGCGCTCCACTCGCCGCCATAGGCTCGGATGTAGTAGCCGGCGAGCGCCATGAACAATAGATAGACGCCAGCCGCCATCAACGCCGTAGAGTGGACGACGACGCTGCGGGACACCGCCAGATCAAACGACCATTGGGGATTCCGCGCAACCGACACGGCAAGCAGCGGCGTTACCACGGCGTTGACACCGCCGCGGGCGAGCCAGACGCCGGTATCCAGGCGCCCGAACAGCAGGGCGTCGGCGAAGAAGTAGAAATCGTAGACGAAGACGGCACCAAGCCCGAAGCAGAGGAACTTGATGCCCCAGCGATGCTGCCAAGGGGTGTTGCGATAAACCTGTTCCACCAGGAACAGCCCGCTGACGGTGAGCAGGAGCTGCCCGATGAGCCGAACTTTCGCAAGCCAACCACCGCCAGCCGGCACCAGTGCGGGCAGCCAATCCTCGAAAGGCAGCAACAACAGGAGCCCGCCTACCAGCACACCCCAGCGCAGCAGCCGCAGGCGATCGGCAAGTCCCTGGCGGAGCTGATCCAGCACGCGCAGCAGGAACAGACACCAGGCGACCATGCGGGCTGCCTCCGCTGCCCAGATCATCTGCACCGGCGCCATGTGCCACTGCGCCTGTATCGCGAGTAATCCTGCCCAGAGCACACTGATCGCCACCGCCAGCAGCAGCAGCCCACCCTGCAGACGCCCCCGCCAGCTCGTCGCCAGCAACAGTGCCAGCACGGTCATGGCCGCAGCATCGGCGGCGTAGCCAATGAAGCCGATGAGGTCGGGTGACATGTCAGCAGACCTCCCGAGGCAGACAGCGCGCCGTCACCGCGCGCCCTTGCCCAGCAGCACGACCTCAACGGTCTGCAGCAGAATCACGAGATCGAGAAAAAGGCCGGCATGCTTGACGTAGTAAAGGTCGAATTCGAGCTTGCGCTTAGCATCGTCCTCGTCCGACCCGTACGGATACATCAATTGCGCCCAGCCCGTCAGCCCTGGCTTCACACGATGGCGCTCGGCGTAGTATGGGATACCCGTGGCAAGCCGCTCGACGAACTCCGGCCGCTCCGGGCGGGGGCCGACCAGACTCATTTCTCCCTGCAACACGTTGATTAACTGCGGCAGCTCATCGAGCCGGGTGCGGCGCATGAAGGCGCCTAGGGGCGTGATCCGACTGTCGTTCTTGGCCGCCCAGCGTGCGAGTCCATCGGCCTCGGCATCTACCCGCATACTGCGGAACTTGTGTAAGCGAAACGGGACGCCGCCCTGCCCGATGCGAATTTGGTGGTATAGGACCGGATCCCTCCCACGGGACTCCAGCAGCGAGGCCACCGCCACCAACAGCATCACGGGTGCGGCAACCAGCAGCATCAGCGACCCCAGAGTCAGGTCCAGCAGCCGCTTACCGTAGCGCCCGGTCATACCCATCTTGAAGCCGTCCTGAGAAAAAAATATCCAGCTTGGATGCAGCAGATCGATCTTGACGGCGGCGAGCTCCTTTTCGAGAAACGTCAGCAGGTCCAGCACGGCGAACCCACTGAGCTTGCAATCCATGAGCTCGCCCACGGGCAGTTTGCGGCGGCGGTCGTCGGCAGCCACAACGATCTCGTCGACGTTGGTGGCGATGGCGAGCTCCAACAGCGAGCCCTTCTGCGCGAGGATCTTGTCCTGCGCGATTAGGCGATGGCTGCGCGGCAGTGGCACATAGCCCACCACACAGAACCCGACGGGCTCGTCTCCATCGGTGAGCTCGGCGATGCGCTCGGCATTCACACCGGCGCCCAGCACGAGGACCCGGCGCTTCTGGGATTCCGCGCCGGCGATGCGATCGAAGACAATCCGCAGCGCCAGGGTGCCGATGAAGGAGAACACCAGCGACAGTGCGAGGATGCCCCGCCCCATCAAAATGGCTGGGAAGAGGTAAAACAGCAGCGCCAGCGACGCCGTGGCGATGGCGAAGGCGATGACGAGGCGAACCACCAAGCCAGCTTCGCCCTCCTGCGTGCGGCGCTGGTAGAGACCCATCGACGCGAGCGACAGCGACATCACCAACGCGAAGATCGCTCCGGTCACCCAGGCATCGAGCAGGGCGATGTCACGCGGCAGCTCCCAACCGAAGCGCACGCCCACACCGAGCCAAAGGGCAACGACGAAGAGCGCAAACTCCAGCAGGGCGATGAGCAGGTTGAGGCCGGGCACGTGGTGGCCGAAGAGCCGAATCATTCCGAATGTACGAGCAACAGCGTCTGCCTAGGGCGCGTGCCGAAGCGAAAGCCCGCGGGCCAGCGGAAGTCGGTCCGCACCCGTGACCGAAGAGACCCTCCTCGCGGCCCGCCCGCGGAAATGGGCAGCACACCGAGCGCAGCACAAGCATGCGCCCGGACACTATGAGGTGCCAGGCGACGCCTGGGGAAACGCCGAATTCTTGGCGTTTCACACGCGGTGCAGTAGGCCCCGCCACCTTCAGCGACCCTTAAGTCGCTGAAAATGGAGGGACCCGGAAACCGCCACCGTTGGGAACAAGCCGGATTCCATCAGATGGTTGGCCAGGATGGCCACCAAATCGGTTGCTCCCGAGATCGCGGCGACGCAAGGACGGAGCCCCGTCGGGCGCGACGACCCATGTTAGCATACGGACGCTCTTGTCCAGGCCTACGGCGCCGAAGCGTCGTCGCGGCTGAGTCGAGGCCACGGCCTGTCGGTGCGGTGGAACACACGGCTCGGAAACGCGCCGTGCATGGTATCGT
>NZ_JAIFKJ010000036.1 GCF_019695415.1 Thiohalocapsa sp. | reverse complement strand
GCGTGATCCAGGCCGGTTGTCCCAGGTCCTCGGGTGCAAACAGGCGCTTGACCGAATCCCAGCCAAGCCCGATGGCAACGAGGAATAGCAAGAGCCCGAGGGCGAGCGTGGCCATGGTTTCGTAGCGCGCATGGCCGTAGGGATGATCGTCGTCCGGTCCGCGGCTGGCGTGGTGACCGGCAACCCAGACGAGCACGTCGGTCGCAAGATCAGACAGCGAATGCATGCCGTCTGCCACCAGGGCGTGCGAATTGCCCACCCAGCCCACGCTCACCTTGAGGGCCGAAAGCAAGAGATTGGAGAGGCCGCCGACCACTGCGGTTCGGGCGATCGCTCGACGACGAACAACGGGGTCGACGAAACCGGTCACCGCCGTTGTGTCCTGTGACTGCATAGAGAACCTCGCTTGGGCAGCAGCGCCTGTCTGGGGCTGAAGCAACCCGCAGCGGACAGTTCGAGAGGTTGGGGGATGTGGTCCAAACCTGCGGATTGCCGCTAGAATGCCCCTTTTTTAGCTTAACGGACCGTCCGTTTGAACGCCGATCTTCCAAAGACCTTCCAGGAACTGATCTTCCGCCTCCAGTCCTATTGGGCCGAGCGCGGTTGCGTCATCCTGCAGCCCTATGACATGGAAATGGGCGCCGGGACCTTCCATCCCGCGACCTTCCGGCGGGCGATTGGGCCCGAGCCCTGGAACAGTGCCTATGTGCAACCGTCCCGGCGACCCACGGACGGACGGTACGGTGAAAACCCAAACCGACTCCAGCACTATTATCAGTTCCAGGTGATTCTCAAGCCGTCGCCGGCCGACATCCAGGATCTGTACCTTGACTCGCTGCGCATGCTCGGTATCGATCCCCTGGTGCATGACATCCGCTTCGTAGAGGACAACTGGGAGTCGCCCACCCTCGGTGCCTGGGGCCTCGGCTGGGAGGTCTGGCTGAACGGGATGGAAGTGACGCAGTTCACCTACTTCCAGCAGGTCGGTGGTCTGGAGTGTCGCCCTGTCAGCGGCGAAATCACCTACGGCCTGGAGCGCATCGCCATGTATCTGCAGGGGGTCGAGAGGGTCTTCGAGCTCAAGTGGGCCGATACGCCGCGGGGTCCGGTGAGTTACGGCGAGGTCTTCCTTCAGAACGAGGGAGAGCAATCCGCTTCCAACTTCGAATTCGCGGATGTACCCGCCCTGTTCTCCGCCTTCGACGGTGCCGAGGCCCTCAGCGGGCAGTTGATTGAAAAAGGGCTACCACTGCCGGCGTACGAGCAGGTACTGCGCGCTTCTCATGTGTTCAATCTGCTGGACGCTCGCGGCGCCCTCTCAGTGACCGAGCGTCAGCGCTTCATTCTCAGGGTCCGCACTCTGGCCCGCGCAGTCGCCGAGACCTATTACGCCAGTCGGGAGGCGCTGGGCTTCCCCATGGCACGCAACCAAGGAGACGAGCACGGTGGCTGATCGGCGGGATCTATTGGTTGAGATCGGCACCGAGGAGCTTCCGCCCACGGCGCTGCCCAAGTTGTCCGCGGCCTTTGCGGAGCGATTCGCGGCGCAATTGGATGCTGCCGGGTTAACACACGGAGGCGTCGAGCGCTATGCGGCACCGCGACGGCTGGCTCTGATCGTCCGCGGGCTCGTGGTGGGGCAGGTCGACCGGGAATCCGTACGGCGCGGCCCGGCCGTGCGTGCAGCCTTCGACGACGACGGCAAGCCGACCAAGGCGGCGCTCGGTTTTGCCCGTTCCTGCGGCGTCGAGGTCTCGGAGCTCGGGCGCGAGGAGACAGACAAGGGC
>NZ_JAIFKJ010000113.1 GCF_019695415.1 Thiohalocapsa sp. | reverse complement strand
ACCTTGTCGGAGGCAAAGATGCGCATCAGGTTGTCCTTCAGCGACAGGTAGAAGCGCGAGCTGCCCGGATCGCCCTGGCGTCCGGAGCGACCCCGTAGCTGGTTGTCGATACGCCGCGATTCATGCCGCTCGGTGCCGATGACGTGCAGGCCGCCTGCGGCGATGACCCGCTGGTGGCGCGCCTGCCAGTCGACCTTGATGCGCTCGCGCTCAGACGGGTCGTGGACGTCTTCCAGCTCCGCATCGAGGTTGCCGCCGAGCACGATGTCGGTGCCGCGGCCGGCCATGTTGGTGGCGATGGTGACGGCGCCCGGCTCCCCGGCGCGGGCGACGATACCCGCCTCCCGCTCGTGCTGCTTGGCGTTCAGGACCTCGTGCATGATGTTCGCGTCGTTGAGCATGCGCGAGACCAGCTCCGAGGTCTCAATGGACGCCGTGCCCACCAGTGCCGGCTGACCGCGCTCTACGCAATCCTTGATGTCATCGATGATGGCGCGGTACTTCTCCTCTTGGGTCAGGTAGACCAAGTCGCCGCGGTCGTCGCGCACCATGGGCATATGCGTCGGGATGACCACCACTTCGAGGCCGTAGATGCTTTGAAACTCATAGGCCTCGGTATCCGCCGTGCCGGTCATGCCGGCGAGCTTCGGGTAGAGCCGGAACAGGTTCTGGAAAGTGATCGACGCCATGGTCTGGTTTTCGGGCTGGATAGCCACGCCCTCCTTGGCCTCGACCGCCTGGTGCAGGCCCTCGGACCAGCGTCGGCCGGGCATCGTGCGCCCGGTGAACTCGTCGACGATGATGATCTGGCCGTCGCGGACGATGTAATCGACGTTCTTCTGGAACAGTGCATGGGCGCGCAGTGCCGCATAGACATGATGCATCAGCACGATGTTGCCGGCGTCGTACAGGCTCTCGCCCTCACTGAGCAGACCCATGTCCGTCAGCATGGACTCGACCTTCTCGTGCCCGTCCTCGCTGAGGTAGACCTGGCGGGATTTTTCGTCGACGGAGAAGTCGCCGGGACCGAAGTCGGGCTGGCCCTCTTCGTTTTTGATGGGCTCCTGACGGGTCAGGGTCGGGATGATGGTGTCGATCTGCTTGTACAGATCGGTACTGCCCTCGGACGGTCCAGAGATGATGAGCGGCGTGCGCGCTTCGTCGATGAGGATGGAGTCCACCTCGTCGACAATGGCGTAGTAAGGATCGCGCTGTACCCGCTGCTCCGGCGTGAACGCCATGTTGTCGCGCAGGTAGTCGAAACCGAACTCGTTATTGGTGCCGTAGGTGATGTTGGCGGCGTAGGCTTCGCGGCGGGTGCATGGGCGCAGGTGGCGGTAGCCTTGCTCGCCGGCCGCAGGCTCGAAGGCCGCATCGTAGATGAAGGACGCCGTATCCGGGCCACTGCCCCCAGAGCTGTTGATGACACCGACGGTGAGGCCGAGGAAATCGTAGATTTGCCCCATCCAGGCGGCGTCGCGGCGGGCGAGATAGTCGTTCACCGTCACCACGTGCACGCCTTTGCCCGGCAGGGCGTTCAGGCAGGCGGCGAGGGTGGCGACCAACGTCTTGCCTTCACCGGTGCGCATCTCGGCGATCTTGCCGTCGTGCAGCACCATGCCGCCCACGAGCTGGACGTCGAAATGGCGCATGCCTAGGACACGCTTACCCGCCTCGCGCACGACGGCAAACGTCTCCGCGAGCAGGTCGTCCAGAGGCGTGCCGGCGGCGGCCTGCTCCCGGAAACGCTCGATCCGACCGCGCAGCTCGGCATCGCTTAACGCGCCGATCTCGTCCTCCAGCGCATTGATGGACTCGGCGGTCTTGAGCAGCCGCTTGACCAGGCGGTCGTTGCGGCTACCGAAGATCTTCTTGAAGACGTTGATACCCATGGCTTGCCCGCGAAGGGACCTCGGCGGCGACAGAAATCTCTACAGGATACCGGAAGGTGGTGGCGCGCGCTGACGTGATCAGGCTCTGGCAGGTTACCGAAACGCAAGAACGCCGCGTCCGCCTGGCATGCCAGGCGGACGCGGCGTTATCGGCTGCTTCAGCGACTTTGTTGTCGAGCCCGTGGGTGCGGCATGTGCGACCCTCGCGCCGATGTGATCAGGTGCCGACCCTGCCGGCGGTGGGGGTCAGAGCCGCGCGACGCGGGACTTCTTGCTGAGGTCAAGATACTGCATGGGGTTCACCGCTTCGCCGTTGCGCCGCACCTCGAAGTGAACGTGAGGGCCTGTGGAGCGGCCCGTAGAGCCCAACTTCGCGATGACCTGGCCCTTGCGCACCATGTCCCCTTCTTTGGCCAGATTGGCGCTGTTGTGGGCGTATCGGGTCTCCAAACCGTTGGCATGCCTGACCTCGACGATCTTGCCGTAGCCGCCTTTCCAGCCGGAGAAGATCACGATCCCGTCTGCCATGGCAACGATATCGGTACCGTGCTTGGCAGCGATATCGATGCCTTTGTGCATACTGCGACGGCCGGTGATGGGATGGCGGCGATAGCCAAACTTGGAGGTTACCACCCCGCCGACTCGCAGGGGCCAGCCCTCTGGGGTGCTGTGCCGTTTCAGATCCCGCTCCATGATGAGCGTTTCGAGCAGACCGAGCTTGCGCTTACGGTCGTCCAGCTCGGAGAGCACCTTGGCCAGATCCTGGGCCACATCGTCCACGTTACTAGGCCGTAGCACGGCATCGTCAGGACCGCCGGCGGGTGCCGGGTTGGCGAAATCGAATTCCTCCTCGTCGAGGCCCGCCATCTCCACCAGCCGCTGGCCGAGGGCGTTGATGCGCATGATCTCCGCCTGGAGCGCACCGACGCGGGCTGCCACGGCGTCGATGTCGGCGGCCGCTCGCGCCGCGTGGCCAGTCGCCGGCTCCGGCGCACTACGCTGCGCGGCGGCGAGATCTGCGTCCGTGACGCGGTATTTGCCGAGCCAGAAACCGACGGCGCCCGCCGCGAGGGCTGCGGACACGACGATCAGTAGCAGTGCGGATGTGTAACCGGCCGCGCCGAGCGGGCTTCGGGTCGTTGCATATCGCATCTGGTGTTACGCTCTATCGTTAGTTGTCTGTCTGCGGTACGCGCCGTCGCGGCGTGCCCGCCCCCCAAGTTTTGCCGCCGGTGTGCAGCGGCGACGCGTCGCCCGTCTGTTGCCCGGGTCACGAATCAGGAGCTGCCCATGCCGCATCGCGTCTGCCATGTCCGTCGGTTTCTCCACCGCAGCGACGCCATCTCCGCGCTGCTGTTGGAGCTCGAGCGGCGCGATGCAGTGCTCAGCCGCATCCGCTCGCTGCTGCCGGCGTCCGTCGCCCGGCACTGCACGCAGGCCATCCTGGAAGATGGCCGGCTGACACTGATCTGTGATTCCCCGGTGTGGGTGGATCGACTGAGGTTTCTTTCGCCCCAGTTCCTGCCCGCACTCGCCGAGCCACTTGCACCAAAGGGCGAGGTGGTCTCCGAGTGCCGAGTTCGCGCGCAACCGTCGGCGTTTCCCTCCGAGCTCGCAAAGACGGGTAATGCCGATACGAGTCATCGGGCCGGCATGGCCGCCGCGCGTACCGTGGAGCAGACCGCCGCGGCGCTTGGCGACTCGGCTCTCGCCGAGAGCCTGCGCCGTCTGGCCGCAACCCTTCGGCGTGGCGGTTGACACGGCTACCTCAGCCAGCAAGTGCGGGCTGACCGAAGCGGATGGGCACCTGCGTCGCGTCCTCGAACGTCACCTCTTCCCAAGCGTCTTGCTGAGCAAGCAGGGCCCGCAGCAGCCGATTGTTCAGCGCATGGCCGGACTTGTGGCCGATGAAGGCGCCGATGAGCGGCCGGCCCAAGAGGTAGAGATCGCCGATGGCATCCAGGATCTTGTGCTTGACGAACTCGTCTTCGTAGCGCAGCCCGTCGTCATTGAGCACGCGGTAGTCGTCCACCACCACGGCATTGTCAAGGCTGCCGCCGAGGGCGAGGTTCTGCTCCCGCAGGGCCTCGATGTCACGCAAAAAGCCGAAGGTGCGCGCCCGGCTTACCTCCTTCACGAAAGACGTGCTGGAGAAGTCGACCACCGCGGACTGGGCGCGGGACGTGAAAGCCGGATGCTCGAAGTCGATAGAAAAGCCCACACGGAAGCCTTCATAGGGCTCGAAGCGAGCGTACTTGTCGCCCTCTTCGACGGCGACGGCGCGCTTGATGCGGATGAAGCGCTTGGGGCGGCTCTGCTCTTCGATGCCGGCCGACTGCAGCAGGAACACGAAAGGACCGGCGCTGCCGTCCATGATGGGCACCTCGCCGGCGCTGACGTCCACGTACGCATTATCGATGCCAAGGCCGGCGAAGGCCGAGAGCAGATGCTCGACCGTGGAGACACGAGCGCCGTCGGCTTCCAGCGTGGTGGAGAGGCGTGTGTCTCCCACACGCGCCGGACAAGCGTTAATATCGACAGGCGGATCAAGGTCGACCCGCCGGAACACGATGCCGGTATCGGGTTGTGCCGGCCGCAGTGTGAGATACACCTTGTTACCGGTATGCAGTCCAACACCGGTCGCGCGGATAACGTTCTTCAGCGTGCGTTGACGGATCACTGTCGCTCCCCCTTGCCGCTTGGCGCCGACATCCTATGCCGGTCCGTCCAAGTCGAGCCGCCCGGCCGGAACCGGGAGGTGCTCTGTTGTCGGGATGCGACGTCGCCCTGCGGACGGCGCCACCCTCTTGACCTATAGGTTAGGGTTTTCCCGGATTATTATCAAGCACCAAATGCGACTTCGAGAGAAGCTTCTGTTTTTTCTTGAAATATCTGCCTAGGGATTGTCCCAAATCAGCTGGGCCGGCTTTCGCCGGCCCGCTTTAATCGCACAAATCTCTCGCAACCGACGCGTCAGTCTGCCTGCCGGCGCAAAAACGCCGGAATGTCGAGGTAGTCAAGGTCGGAGCCCTGGTCGCCGCCACCGCCGGCCGCGACCCGCTTGTTGCGGATATATGCCGGCTGGTCCATGTCGCGGTAATCCGGTGTCATGCCGTCTGCATCGCGGCCGTTAACCAGGCGCATCTTGGGCTCGCCGGCGGCCATGCCCGCCTGCCTGCCGCCGAGGCCGGTCGCCACCACGGTGACGCGCAGCTCGTCCTCCAGCTCTGGGTCGATGACGGTGCCCACCACGACCGTCGCTTCGTCGTCGGCGAAATCGCGCACCGTGTTACCAACCTCGTCGAACTCGCCGATGGAGAGGCTCAGGCCCGCCGTGATGTTCACCAGAATGCCGCGCGCGCCGGCGAGGTCGATATCCTCCAACAGCGGGCTGTTGATAGCGGCCTCGGCGGCCTCCCGGGCGCGGTTCTCGCCGCTGGCGGCGCCCGTGCCCATCATGGACACCCCCATCTCCGACATGACCGTCTTGACGTCCGCAAAGTCCACATTGATGAGCCCCGGGCGGGTGATGAGCTCGGCAATGCCCTGGGTCGCGTTCAGCAGCACGTCGTTGGCGGCGCTGAAGGCGCTCAGCAGCGTCATCTCCTTACCGAGCACCTGCAGCAGCTTCTCGTTGGGGATGGTGATGAGGGAGTCGACATGCTTGGCCAGCTCGTCGATGCCCGTGTTGGCGGTCTTGCCGCGCTTGCCGCCCTCGAAGGGGAAAGGTTTGGTCACCACAGCGACGGTTAGAATGCCGAGCTCCCGGGCGACTTCCGCCACCACGGGGGCCGCGCCGGTGCCGGTGCCGCCGCCCATGCCGGCGGTAATAAACACCATGTCGGCGCCCTCCAGCGCATCCTTGATGCGATCGCGGTCTTCTTCGGCTGCCTTGCGGCCGATGTCCGGATCGGCACCAGCGCCCAGCCCCTTGGTGATACCGGCACCAAGTTGGAGGATGGTCTTGACGGTGGCGTTGTCCAGGGCCTGAGCGTCGGTGTTGGCGCAGATGAAGTCCACGCCCTCGATGTTGGCCGCGGCCATATGGTTGACCGCGTTGCCGCCGCCGCCGCCGACGCCGATGACCTTGATGACTGCGGTCTGAGTCTGGGTATCCATAAGCTCGAACATGATGTTTGCCTCTCGTATCGCTGCTTGCTGTTGCCTGCCAGGTCTGCCGTCCCCTCGGGCCGCGGGGTGGATACGCCCGACTCCTGAATCCCCGTTCGGCGAGGCCGTCAGGGGAAGATGTTTGCCGTCCTATAGCCGGCGGGGCAGGAGGCCCCGCTGATGCTGTCTGCGGGTGCCGCTCCTCAGCCCCCGAACCACTTGCGTATGCGCCCCCAGAGCCCCTGCGCCTCGGCGTACTCCGAGCCCGCGGCGAAGCGGTGCTGCTGGGCGTAGATGAGCAGGCCGACACCAGTGGCGTACGCCGGGTCGGCGATGGTGTCCTCCAGACCAGTGACGTACTGAGGCACACCGAGTCGCACTGGCATGTGGAACACGTCTTCTGCCAGCTCCAGGAGTCCGTCCATCTTGGCGGCGCCGCCGGTGAGCACGACGCCGCCGGCGACCAGGTCTTCGAAGCCGCTTCGGCGCAGCTCGCCTTGGAGCAGATTCAGAAGCTCCTCGTAGCGGGGCTCGACCACCTCGGCGAGGGTCTGGCGCGAGAGCTGCCGAGCCGGTCGCTCGCCGATGCTCGGCACTTCGATGTCCTCGCTGACACCGCGCGAAGACAAGGCGCAGCCGTGGCGGACCTTGATGTCCTCGGCGTGCTGGGTGGGTGTGCGTAGGGCCACCGCGATGTCGTTGGTGACCTGATCGCCGGCGATGGGGATGCATGCGGTGTGGCGAATGGCACCGTCGGTGAACACTGCCATGTCCGTGGTGCCGCCACCCATGTCCACGAGGCAGACGCCGAGCTCTTTCTCATCGTCGCCAAGTACGGCATAGCTGGAGCTGAGCTGGCCCAGAACCAGGTCGTCCACCTCCAGTCCACAGCGGCGGATGCACTTGACGATGTTCTGCGCTGCGCTGACAGCGCCGGTGACCATGTGGACCCGCGCCTCCAGGCGCACGCCAGACATACCGATGGGCTCGCGGATGCCCTCCTGGTCGTCGATGATGAACTCCTGAGGCAGGATGTGGAGGATCTTCTGATCCGCCGGGATGGCCACGGCGCGGGCGGCGTCGATAACCCGATCCACGTCGCCCTGTACTACCTCGTGATCCTTGATAGCAGTGATGCCGTGGCTGTTCAGGCTGCGCACATGGCTGCCGGCGATGCCGGCATGCACCGAGTGGATCTCGCAGCCGGCCATCAGCTCCGCCTCTTCGACGGCGCGCTGGATGGACTGCACGGTGGATTCAATATCCACCACCACGCCCTTCTTCAAGCCATGGGAGGGGTGGGTGCCGATGCCGATGATCTCGATGGTGTCGTCGGCCTTCAGCTCGCCCACCAGCGCGGCGACCTTCGAGGTGCCAATATCGAGCCCCACCAAGAGGTTCTTCTCACTACGTCTGGCCATGCCGGTCAGCTCCGTTCCGGAAAAGTGTTGGCGGCCACGCGCTCGGGCCGTGCATCGGCTCGCGGCACCCAGCGCACCGCGAAGCCGTTGCTGTAGCGCAGGTCGATACGAATCGGGATGCCGATGGCCTCCACCTGCGGATAGGCGGCAAGGAGCCGCCCGAAGCGAGTCTCGATGTCGTCGGTGCCGAGATAGAGCTCGGTGCCACCGAGCAGCGTGAGGGTCCAGTCGCCGCGGGCGTTCCGCACCACCGAGTCGATGATGAGCCCGAGCTCGGCGAGCTTGGGGTGCCAGCGCCGGTAACGCTCGACCACCTCCGGCGCCAGGTCCTCGGCGCCGTCGAGCCGCACCAGCCCGGCCGGCAGGCGGCCGTCGCGGGGGCGGAACACAACGCCGTCTTTCGTCACCAGGCCGTTGTCGCCCCATTGGGCCATGGCCTCGTGCTCGCTGACGCTGAACACCAGTCGGTCCGGCCATACCCGGCGCACGCTGGCACGGCGGATCCAGGGCAGGTCCTCCACACGTTGCTGGAGCGCGGCCAGGTCCTGGGTCAGGATGCCGCCATCGATGTGGGCCGCAATGGTCTGCTGCAGCGACTCCCGCGACAGCCCGTGCATTTCCCCATCCACGGTGACCACGCGGATAGGCAGAAGCCGTGGCTCCCAATCCAACGCGACGACGCCGGCGCCGATGAGGGCGCCAATGATGGCCACCGCGGTCAGGAGCCGGGCCACCAGCGCCAGGCTGCTTGGGCGCGGCACCGCCGCGGTCCCGGCGGCCGCTGCGGACGCACTCTGTGCCTGGGCCATGCTCATCGCGTCTGCTCTCCGAGACTGGTCGCGAGGATGCGCTGGCACAGCATGTCGAAATCGATGCCGGCGGCCTTGGCGGCCATGGGCACCAGGCTGTGGTCGGTCATACCAGGGACGGTGTTGACCTCCAGCAGCCGCGGATCACCCTGTTCGTCCAGCATGAAGTCGACGCGGCCCCAGCCGGATGCACCCACGGCGTCGAAAGCGCGCAGACAGAGCATCTGCAGCTCCGACTCCCGCAGCGCCGACAGACCGCAGGGACAGTGATACCGGGTGGTGTTGGAGAAGTACTTGGCCTCGTAGTCGTAAAAGCTGTTGGGCGTCTCCAGGCGGATCAGCGGCAGCGCTTGGCCGCCGAGGATGGCGCAGGTGTACTCGGCACCGGGCAGCCAGCGCTCGGCCAGCACGGTGCGGTCGTACTCCGCGGCGGCACGCCAGGCCTCGGCCAGGGCCGCAGCGCCGTCGACCTTGGCCATACCGATGCTGGAGCCCTCCTGTGACGGCTTGATCATGAGCGGGAAGCCGAGCTGCTCGGCAGCGGCGAGATCGGCCTCGCCACGCAGCAGTACGAAGTCCGCCGTCGGCACACCGGCACCCGCCCAGAGCAGCTTGGTCCGGTACTTGTCCATGCCGATGGCCGAGCCCAACACGCCAGAGCCGGTGTACGGCATACCGATGGACTCGAGCGCCCCCTGGATCTGCCCATCCTCACCGCCGCGGCCGTGCAGGATGATGAAGGCCCGATCGAAATGTCCCGCTCGCAGCACTTCCAAGACGTCCGGCCCCGGATCGATGTCGTGCACATCCACGCCCAGGCGTCTCAGCGCCGCCCCCACCGCGGCGCCGCTCTTGAGCGAGATGTCGCGCTCGGCGGCCCGGCCGCCGAGCAGCAGCCCCACCTTGCCGAATTCGGCCGGATCGAGCGTCATGATTGGAAATCCCCCACCCGACGCACCTCGGGTATCAGCCGGACGCCATGCTGGCGCTCCACCTCGGCGCGCACATGGTCGATCAGCCGCGCGATGTCCCGCGCGCTGGCATTACCGGTGTTGATGATGAAATTCGCATGCTTGGGCGAGACCTCGGCACCGCCGAAGCGCAAGCCCTTGAGTCCGCTGGCATCAATGAGCCGGGCGGCGTGGTCACCGGGCGGGTTGCGGAAGACCGAGCCACAGCTCGGCAGCCCCGTGGGCTGTGTCGCCGCACGCCGTGCCAACAGTTCCTTGATGCGGGCTTGGGCGGCATGCGTATCACCCGACGCAAGCACCATCTCGGCCTCCAGGAACCACTCCCCCTGCGGCATCACCACATGCCGGTAACCCACCTCGAAGTCCGCGGGCCCGCGCTCGCGCACGCAGCCGGCGCGATCGACCGTGCGCACCAAGGCCACGTGCGGCCAGGTCTCGCCGCCCCAGGCACCTGCATTCATGGCCATTGCTCCGCCGACGGTGCCCGGGATGCCGGCGAAGAACTCCAATCCGACCAACCCTGCTCGTGCCGCGAACCGAGCGGCCTTCGCACAGGAAGCACCCGCCTCGAGACGAAGCCTGCCGGGGGCCATAACAGCCATGTCCGCGAGGCAGCCATGGATTTCGATGACGGTGCCGGGCCAACCGGCGTCGGCGATGAGCAGATTGCTGCCAAGGCCGAGCCAGAGTATCGGCTCGTCGCTGGGCAGCGTGCGCAGGAAGCCGAGGAGGTCGTCACGATCTGCCGGCCGGTACAGGCGCGCAGCCGCTCCGCCGCCGCCCCCGCCGGTGTGCCTGGCCAGCGGTTCGTCGCGCCGCACTTCCCCCCGCAGCGGCAGGGACCGCGTCGTGACCCTCGCGGCGCGTGCCCCCCCACAGCCGCAGCCGGCGGCAGCACGGGCACCCGCCGGCGCGCGGCTCCGCCCTTGACCCGCGCATGCAGGGGCTCGCCGCAGCCGAGGCGCAGGCTGAGGCTGCCTAGGCGGCGGCTGCGCAACAGGGTCTTGGCCAACGGCAAGCATTCAGTCGGCATCATCGCCCTCCGCCATCAGCAGCTTGGGCACCCGGGCGGCGAGGCCGCCGATGTCACCGGCGCCCGAGACCAGCACGACGTCGCCGTCGACGAGGGTGGCGTCCAGCAGCTCCACCACCTCGCCCAGATGCTGTGCAAACAAGGGTTCCACGCGACCTCGGGCACGGATGGCGCGTGCCAGACTGCGGCCGTCGGCACCGGGGATGGGCTGCTCGCCGGCGGGATAGACCTCGCACAGCACCAGCTGATCCGGCTCCGAGAGCACGTGCACGAAGTCTTCGAACTGCTCTTGCGTCCGCGTGTAGCGGTGCGGCTGGAACACGAGCACCAACCGGCGTTTCGGCCAGCTTCCCCGGGCAGCTGCCATGGTGGCGGCAAGCTCCGTCGGGTGATGGCCGTAGTCGTCGATCAGGGTGACGTTGCGCCCGCCACGGATCTCACAATGGCTCACGACGAAGCGCCGGCCGACCCCCTGGAAGGCCGCCAGCGCGCTATGGATAGCTGCCTCGTCCACGCCAAGCTCCAGGCCCACGGCGATAGCGGCCAAGGCGTTCAGCATGTTATGCCGGCCCGGCAGATTCAGCTCCACAGGCAGCACCGAACCGCCCGGCAGGTGGGCGTCGAAGAGCATGCGGGTGCCCTGCTGGCGGACGTTATCCGCCCGCACATCGGCATCGATGCGGGTCCCATAGGTCATCACCGGTCGAGCGACGAGGGGCACCAGCGAGGCCACCTCGTCGTCGTCGACGCAGAGCACTGCCAGGCCATAGAACGGCAGGTGATGAAGAAACTCGACAAAGGTGTTGCGCAGACGATTGAAGTCGCCGCCGTATGTGTGCATGTGGTCGGCGTCGATGTTGGTCACCACCGCCAGCATCGGCTGCAGGAACAGGAACGAGGCATCGCTCTCATCGGCCTCTGCCACCAGGTATTTGCTGGTGCCGAGCCGGGCATTCGCGCCGGCGCTGTTGAGCAGCCCGCCGATCACGAAGGTCGGGTCCATATCCCCCTCGGCGAGCACGCTCGCGATCAGACTTGTCGTCGTGGTCTTACCATGGGTGCCGGCGACGGCCACGCCGTAGTGGAAGCGCATGAGCTCGGCCAGCATTTCCGCGCGGCGCACCACTGGGATGCGCGCCTGCCGGGCGGCGATGATCTCGGGGTTGCTCGGGTCGATGGCGGTGGACACCACCACCGCGTCGACCTCTGCCACGTGCGCGGCTTCGTGGCCGTTGAACACTTCGACGCCGAGGCCCCGGAGGCGCTCCGTGACAGCGCTTTCGCGCCGGTCCGAGCCCTGCACCTCATAGCCCAGGTTGGCCATGAGCTCGGCAATGCCGCTCATGCCGGCACCACCTACACCGACGAAATGCAGTCGGCGCATGCGGCCCATATAACTGGCGCTATGCGTGCGATGCGGGCTCATCTCGGCGCACCCTTCTGGTGGGCCTTCGCAGACGCTGGCGCCTCGACCCAGGCGCCAGAGGGCCGAGGCAACGCAGGCACGGCCACCCTTGGCCCTCGGCCCTTGGCCCTGGGTGTAGGCATCGCAGGCGCTTGCGGTGTCGCGACTGTCATACGTGCGCCTCCGACCTTTCAGCCAGTTCCATACATGCCTGCGCAATACGTTCAGCCGCGTCCGGCCTGGCCTTGGCGCGACCCGCTTCGGCCATGGCCAGGCGCTTGTCTGCGTCCGCCAGCAACTCCCTGAGCTGCGCCGCCAGGCCTTGCGGTGTCAGATCCTTCTGAATGACGAGGCGTGCCGCGCCGGCATCGCTGAGCCAGCGCGCATTGCCCACCTGGTGGTTGTCCACGGCGTATGGAAAGGGGACGAATATGGCCGGTACCCCGGCGGCGGCGATCTCCGACACCGTCAGCGCCCCTGCTCGGCATACGACAAGGTCCGCCCAGGCATAGGCCGCTGCCATGTCGTCGATGAAGGCCGTGACCTGTGCCTTCACGCCGGCGTCCGCATACGCGGTGCGGGCAATGTCCAAAGTCTTTTCGCCAGCTTGGTGGCGCACCTGCGGGCGATCTTCCGGCGCCAGCAGCGCCAGCGCGGCCGGCACCGTCTCGTTCAGTGCCTTTGCACCGAGAGAGCCGCCGACCACCAGCAGCCGCGTCGGGCCGCTGCGACCGGCGACCCGCTGCGCCGGCGCCGGCAGCGCGGCGATATCGACACGCACCGGATTCCCGCTGTCGATGGCGCCGCGGGCGGCCGGGAAGCTGCCCGGGAAAGCCTCGAATACCCGGTCTGCCAGCCGCGCAAGCCACTGGTTGGTGAGTCCGGGCACGCTGTTTTGCTCCTGGATCACCAGCGCGCGCCCCTGGAGCTTGGCGGCGAGTCCGCCGGGGCCGGCCACGAAGCCGCCCATGCCGAGCACCGCCTGCGCCCCGCGGCGCTTGAGGATGCCGGCTGCCTGTCGCACTGCGGAGGCAAGCTTGAAGGGTGCGGTCAGTAGCGCCTTCACGCCCTTGCCACGTACGCCCTGGATGCCGACCCATTCCATCTCGAAGCCATGGGCCGGCACCAGCCGCGCCTCCATGCCAGCACGAGTGCCGATCCAGAACACCTCGGCACCACGCGCACGTAGGATCTCAGCCACCGCCAACGCCGGGAACACATGGCCACCGGTACCGCCCGCCATCACGGCGATGTGGAGGGGCTGACGAACGCGGGTCAAGGGTCTAGTCGGACCCGCCGCCGACACGTCGGGGGCAGAGCGCCCCGCGCTCGCCGCTCGGTCCTCGGCCCTCGGCCGTCGGCCCTGCTTCACCGCCATGTCGCCCCCCGTTCGCGTTTGTGGCGCTCGCGCAGCGGGCGCGAGGGCGGCGCGGCCCGCTCGCGATGGAGGCCGCCCTCCGGGCTCGGGTCCACCGACGGGCTGCGGACGTCGACATAGCCGCGCCAGAGCACGCCCGTGGGCATCAAGGCCACCAAGAGGTGTCACCTATAACACTCCGCCGTTCACGACGATGGCAATACGATACCTTCAAGTGGTACACGTCGCCATGAAAA
>NZ_JAIFKJ010000295.1 GCF_019695415.1 Thiohalocapsa sp. | reverse complement strand
CGCCAGACACCACACATCCACCCGAGCAGCCCCGGCCTGCCGCAGCACTTTCGCCATCTCACGGACGGTGCTGCCGGTGGTCACCACGTCGTCTAACACCGCCACATGTGCCCCATCAAGCCGTCGTGTCGCCCGAAAGGCCCCGCGCAGATTTGTCTTCCGGGCCTTGGCCTCCAAGTCCGCCTGGGGCGGAGTCGAGCGCACGCGCTCGCAGCCCCCCGCCAGCACCGGCAGCGCCAGCTGGCGGCCGACGATGCGCGCCAGCTCGAGGGCCTGATCATAGCCGCGCTCGCGCCGGCGGCGAGCCTGCAGCGGCACCGGCACGATCGCCGCCGGCCGATCACCCTCGGGCGACGCTACCGACGCCGCCAATGACTCCGCCAGCAATAGGCCCATCAGCCGCAGCGTGTTGAGCCGGCCGCCGAACTTGAGTCCGCCCACCAGTGCCGGCACGGGCTGTTCGTAGCGAAACGCGGCATGGCGCGCGCGCGAAGGGCGGTGGTTTGCGTCGGCAGGGTCCGCACAGGGGACCGTCCGTGTCCGTGGGCGCTGATGGCAGCGCCGGCAGCGGCAGCGCACAGCGTACGCAGGCAGGGCCGAGGTCGGGCAGCTCCTGGCGGCACCCCCAGCAGAGGTCGAGGTCGTCGTCGCCGGGTGCCCCGCAGAGGACGCAGGTCGGTGGGAACAACAGCCCGAATAGACCGGCGGGCCGCGTGTACAATGGCAGGCGCGTCGTCGGCATAATGCTAAGCGCAGCGACCCAGCGTGCGCGCGATGAGACGGTGTCGAAATCGCTCTCATTGTGCCCGATCCGCTCACTCGGGAACCAGCGATGCGAGCCGAACGAAGTCTCCGTGGTCAACCGATGCCGTCCACTTTGGTTGACAGCCCCGCCCATGCACGGGACGATGGCCGTTTAGTCACTGTGCTCCGAAAGCCGCACGCCCAAGCCCGCCCATGCCCGATTTCACGCCAGAGCCTGCCTCCAAGTTCCCGCAAAGCACCGCCGGCGCCGTCGTCCGCCATGACTGGACCACCGAGCAGGCCGAGGTCCTCCTCGGGCAGCCCTTCAACGACCTGCTCTTCGCGGCCCAGACCGCCCATCGCGCGTATTTCGACGCCAACCGCATCCAGCTCAGCACGCTGTTGAGTATTAAGACCGGCGGCTGCCCGGAGGACTGCGGCTATTGCTCCCAGAGCGCCCACCACGAGACCGCGCTGACTCGCGAGCGCCTGCTGCCCCTGGACGAGGTACTCGACGCCGCCCGCCGCGCCCGCACTGCCGGCGCAACCCGCTTCTGCATGGGGGCCGCGTGGCGTAACCCGACGGACAAGCACCTGGACACCGTGCTGGCGATGGTCGAAGGTGTGAAGGGGCTCGGCATGGAGACCTGCGTGACCCTGGGCATGCTCACAGCCGAGCAGGCCGGACGGCTCAAGGACGCCGGGCTCGACTACTACAACCACAACCTGGACACCTCGCCGGAGTTCTACGGCCAGGTCATCTCCACCCGTACCTATCGCGACCGACTCGAGACCCTGGAGCACGTGCGCGCGGCGGGCCTCAAGACCTGCTCCGGGGGCATTCTCGGCATGGGCGAGGGGCGCCGCGATCGCGCCTCCATGCTCTGCCAGCTCGCGAATCTGCCCGCACATCCCGAGTCGGTGCCGATCAACCTCCTGGTGCAGGTGGAGGGCACGCCGCTGTTCGGCACCGACCAGCTGGACCCCTTCGAGCTGGTGCGCACCATCGCCGCCGCGCGGGTCATGATGCCGGCGAGCTACGTGCGCCTCTCCGCCGGGCGCGACGACATGAGCGATGAGCTGCAGGCCCTGTGCTTCGTTGCTGGGGCCAACTCCGTGTTCTACGGTGAGCGGCTGCTCACCACGCCCAACGCAGGCGCCGAGCGGGACCGCGCCCTGTTCGCACGCCTCGGCCTCAGCTTCGAGGCCGCTGCGCTCCCCGATCGCGCCGAGCCGGGGCCCTGCCACCGGCATACCGATACAGCCCGACCGGATGCATCCGCCGCGGGCTGAGTCGCGGAACCCCGCGTCTAAGGCAGCGACGGTTTATTGGCGCCTCCCGTGCGGGGCAGGATGCCCAATAAATCAGCATCTCCCAAAGGAAGCGCCAATTGATTGGCGCTTCCGGTGCGGGGCAGGACGCCCCGCCATTTTCGGCGACGTAAGTCGCTGAAAATGAAGGAGCCGGGAAACCGCGTTTTCCGGCTCCGTCTGATTTTTGGGCAGGATGCCCAATAAATCAGCATCTCCTTAAGCCCATCGAACAGTCCTGAGCCGGCCCGGCCGGCAGCGTCATGACGACAGCCCGCATCGCCGACACTCCCGCCGTCAGCGACCACCCCGACGGCCGCCACAAGGCCGCCGTCTCAACACGCCGCGACGACCACGCGCTGGCGCAGGAGCTGAAGCGGCTGCGCCGGGACAACCTCTACCGCGCCCGCCGCACGCTGGAAGGTCCGCAGGGCGTCCGGCCCATCGTCGACGGCCGGTCCATGCTGTCCTTTTGCAGCAACGATTACCTCGGGCTTGCCGCCCATCCGGGGCTGGCAGAGGCCCTACGCGACGGCGTCAGCCGCTACGGCGTCGGCAGTGGTGCGGCGCATCTGATCACGGGCCACAGCGAGGCCCACCGACGGTTGGAGGAGGCCCTTGCAGACTTCACCGGCCGGCCGCGGGCGCTGTTGTTCTCCACCGGCTACATGGCCAACCTCGGGGTTCTCAGCGCCCTGTGCGACCGTGGCGAGCAGGTTTATGCAGACCGGCTCAACCATGCATCCCTCAATGACGGTGCCCGGCTCGCCGGCGCACGGCTGAAGCGCTATCCGCATGCAGACGTGGCGGCGCTCGGGCGCATGCTCGGCAGCGGCGACGCGGCCATGCTCGTCACCGACGGCGTCTTCAGCATGGACGGCGACCTGGCGCCGCTGCCGGCGCTGGCGGAGGTCGCCGCCCGGCATGGCGCCCGCCTCATGGTGGACGACGCCCACGGGCTCGGCATTCTCGGTCGAAACGGCCGCGGCACCCTCGACCTGCTCGGGCAGGATTTGCAACAGGTGCCTGTGCTGGTGGGCACCCTGGGCAAGGCCTTCGGCACCTTTGGTGCCTTCGTCGCCGGCAGCGAAGTGCTCATCGAAACCCTGATTCAGCGCGCCCGCAGCTATATCTACACCACGGCGCTGCCGCCGGCGGTGGCCCATGCGACCGTCACTGCGCTGGAGATGGCCGTGCACGAGGACTGGCGCCGCGAGCAGCTGCGGGCCCTCATCGAGCGCTTCCGCGACGGCGCCGCGGCGCTCGGCCTGCCGCTGATGCCGTCTCAGACGCCGATTCAGCCGCTCTTGGCTGGGGATGCGCGGACGGCGCTGGAGTGGAGCAGCTTCCTGGAAGCGCGGGGCGTGCTGGTGACAGCCATCCGCCCGCCCACCGTGCCCAAGGGCGCCGCGCGCCTGCGCATCACCCTGTCAGCGGCGCACAGCGAGCAGGATGTGGATCAGCTCTTGGAACTGCTGGCGCAGCTGCCGCAGCGGGAAGAACAAGGGCGCGGGCCTGCGAGCGCACGGCACCCAAACAGCATCGAGGCCAGCCAATGAGCGCCGCGCCGCCTGACAAATCGCCCCTGGTGCTGGTGCACGGCTGGGGTATGAACGCCGGTGTCTGGGCCGGGCTGCCGTCGGCGCTCACGGAGCGCTTCGAGCCGGTGGCGCTGAACTTGCCGGGGCACGGGGGTGCACCCTTCTCCTCTGACCAGTGGTCCTTGGACCACTGGGCCGGCGCCTGCCTGGAGCAGGCCGCGCTGCGCCTCGGGGACGCCGCACAACCCCCTGCGGT
Organism: Thiohalocapsa sp.; assembly: GCF_019695415.1. Classification (GTDB taxonomy): domain Bacteria; phylum Pseudomonadota; class Gammaproteobacteria; order Chromatiales; family Chromatiaceae; genus Thiohalocapsa. The sequence continues at coordinate 1,508 of NZ_JAIFKJ010000295.1, read as the reverse complement.
CTGGCTGGGCTGGTCCCTTGGCGGTCTGGTTGCGCTGCAGGCGGCGCGGCTCGCCCCGGAGCGCATCGGCGCCCTGGTGCTCGTCACAGCGACCCCCCGCTTCGTGCAGGCGGTGGATTGGCAGGTGGCCGTACCGGAGGGCACGCTCGGGCAATTCCATGACGGTTTGCTGGCGGACCCCGCCGGCACCTTGGAACGCTTCCTGGCCTTGCAGGTCCGAGGCTCAGAGGACGCGCGTGCGCTGTTGCGCCGGCTGCGTGCCGGCATGGCCGAGCAGCCGGCGCCCGACCCGGCGGCGCTGGCGCAAGGCTTGGAGTTGCTGCGGGAGGAAGACCTGCGCGGCCCGCTACCCGACATCCGCCCGCCGGCGCTCTGGCTCTTCGGCGAGCGCGACACCTTGGTGCCGGCCGCCGCGGCGCAGCGTGTAGCGCTGCTCATGCCGGAGGCGCACGTGCGGGTCCTGCCGGGTGCTGCACACGCACCCTGGCTCTCCCACGGGCCGCAGACGGCGGCCGCGATCACCGAGTTTCTGGATGTAATCGGCCTGTAACGGCTGCAAACCACCAATGAACGTCATAGACAAGGCCGCCGCCCGCCGCGCTTTCGACGCCGCCGCCGATACCTACGACGCCGTCGCCGTGCTGCAGCGCGAGATCGGCAACCGCATGCTGGAGCGACTCGACTACATACGGCTGGCACCCAAGCGGGTGTTGGATCTCGGCTGCGGTACCGGCAAGGCGCTGGACGCGCTCGCCCGGCGCTATCGCCGCGCCGAGCTCATCGCCCTGGACTTCGCCCCCGGCATGCTCGCCCGCGCCCGCCGCCGCGGCCACTGGCTGAATCGCCCGCGGGTCATCTGCGCCGACGCCGAGCAGGTGCCGCTCGCGGACGACTCCGTCGACCTGATCTTCTCCAACGCGACCCTGCAATGGGTCAACGATCTGGATGCCAGCTTCCGCGAGCTCTTGCGGGTGCTGCGCCCGGGCGGGCTACTGCTGTTCAGCACCTTCGGCCCGGATACACTCAGGGAGCTGCGCGCCGCCTGGGCAGCGGCGGATCAGGGCGAGCATGTGAGCCCCTTCCTCGACATGCACGACATCGGCGACGCGCTGGTGCGCGCGCGCTTTGCGGACCCGGTGATGGACGTGGAGCGCATGACCCTCACCTACGCGACACTGCACGATCTGATGCGCGACCTGAAGCAGCTTGGTGCGCACAACGCGCTCGCCGGCCGCTCGCGCGGGCTCACGGGCCGTCGTCGCCTTGCGGCACTGGCCGACGCCTACGAGCGCGAGCGTCGTGACGGCCGACTGCCAGCCACCTACGAGGTCGTCCATGGCCACGCCTGGGTCACGGCCAAGGCGCAGCGCCAGTTCGCCCCGGACGCCGGCATCGCTATACCGCCGGATGCCGTCGCCGGACGGCAGCGCGGCCCCAGGCGGGTGGCCGGGGGGCGGGTTCTTATACACCATTTCCAGCCCACCAGCCACCCGAACCACACCGTTGCC
>NZ_JAIFKJ010000570.1 GCF_019695415.1 Thiohalocapsa sp. | reverse complement strand
CTCAGTGATCAGCCGCGTCGGCTCGCGCGCCGCCTGTCAATCTTGCTGGCTTAGGGAAGCGCCGATTTGTTGGCGCTTCCCTAGCGAGGAAACACTGTTACGAAATCCTGCCCACGTCCGCATACAGAACTGTTCAAGTGGCTCCGCAACGGGGTAAGGTGTCGGCGCCGCGGAGTGTTGGCGCGGCCGGGGTTTGCCGCTCCCCAGTGACGCCCACATCGCGTGGGGCGGCAGCAAAGAACCAAAAGAAAGGCGCTGTGGCACCTTGCGGCCACCTACGGTCTCGTGAGGCATGTTCCAGCGCACCCGTCTGTGGAGGAGGAAACCATTGACATCTCGACAGCATATCGCCGGCGGCGCTCTCGCAGCGTTACTCGCGTCGCTTGCGTCTGTCTCCGCGGCGGATGACGAACCATCACCGGCCCTCAGCTGGAACTGCGCCGGGTGCCATGGCACGGACGGTGCGAGCGCAGGCCCCATGGTGCCGAGCATCGCGGGCATGGATCCCCGCTACTTCATGCATCTGATGCAGGACTTCAAACAAGGCGAGCGTTACTCGACCATCATGGGACGCATCGCCGGGGGCTACGGCTTATTGGAATTGCGCGAGATGGCACGGTTTTTTGCCGGTCGGGAATGGGTGCCAGCTCGGGTGGCGGCCGAGGCTGACCTCGTAGCGGCGGGCGCAACGATCCATGAGGAGCACTGCGCGGAATGTCATGAAGATGCCGGGCGGTACCAGGACAAGGAGATTCCGCGCCTAGCTGGACAGTGGCCAGCATACTTGTTGTCGCAGCTGCTGGACTACCGCACAGAGCGCGTGCAAATGCCGCAGCCCGACAAAATGCGCAACCGACTCGCCAAGCTCAGCGACGCAGACCTGGCGGCGGTCAGTGCCTACTATGGGCAGGTGGATGCTACCAAGGCGCTCGCGCAGGACGAAACGGCAAACGGCGATTCGCATTAGGGGCGCCAGTCGCAGGTTTGGCGCGAGCGCCCCGGCGACTCCATCTAGCAGAGAAGTGGCGCGCGTCGGGCCGCAGCCCGCGCGTGCTGCTACTGCGTGGCGAGCCAGCCCGTGATGAGCTTCACTTGTTCGTCGGTGGGCGGGGAATCGCAGTTGCTCGGGGAATAGAATGCGGCGTGCATGAGCTTCGATTCTTCGCTCGTCCCCTCACCGCTCAGAATCTTGGTGGCGTTGGCGTACAACTCATCCGCGGGCTTCCCAGCCAGCTCCGGGACCAGCTTGCTGACGGGCGATTTACCATCGGCGCCATGACAGTTAGCACAGCCGTGAAATTTGAAGAGCTCCTGCCCAGACTGGTCGCTGGCTTCCTCAGCAAGAGAAGCGGCGGAGGCGGTCACAAGGGCGAGGCAGACGAGGCTCCTGGCAAAAGTGGTGTGCTTCATGGGCTTGGTCCTCTTTGGTAAACGTCGTTAGCACGTGGCCATGGGCTTGGCCCTGCCGGGAAGCATACCCTAGTTTCGTCCTGGGTTGCGGATGCAGCAGCGCGCATCCGTCCCTGGACTGGTCTGTACCTCGCGGCGCCGATCCCACCACGCCTGCGTCCGAGCCGTGGCCTCTGCGAAACGTCCCGTGCGACCGGCCTCCGCATCCATGGCACGCTTCAGCGCCCCGCGCGCGCCGACGGCGGAGCCTGCGCTCGTTGATGATCGACAGCCGAAACCCAGGGCAGTCGCGGCGTACACACGGGGACACACTGGCACCGGCTTGTGGCGGTGCATGATCGTCGCCCCCGGGATTTCTTGCCGCTGACGGGATACGCGGATGTCG
>NZ_JAIFKJ010000037.1 GCF_019695415.1 Thiohalocapsa sp. | reverse complement strand
CCGCGGGCTCCGAGCAGCGGCGCGAGCAGCAACGCGAGCACCGGCAACGCCAGCAGCGGGAACAACAGCTCGGCGGCGCGTGGCCCATCGAGCCAGAGCGCAAGGACCTCCGGCAGGCGCATGGTCAGGCCTTGCCGCCCCCCCAGGGGTCGAAGGCGTCGTAGCGACGCTTTGCCAGCTCTGCGAGGGGGCTCGACCGCGCCCTCTTCGGCTGCACCGCCGCCAGACGAATCAGCAGGGCCACCGCGATCGCCGTCGCCGCAAAGGCCACCACCAGCCCGGTGATGACCAGCGCCTGAGGCACCGGTTCGCGCGCGGGGCCGCCGGCAAGCCCGCCGCGTCTGGCGAGGGCGCCGAAGACGATGAACACGCCGCTGCCGATGAGGTTGAAGGCGAGCAGCCGCCGCAGGGCGCTGCGCCCGAGGACGGCACCGTACAGCCCGATGCCGATGAGGCCGGCGCCGCAGAGCCCGTAGAGCTGGGCCTCGGTCACAGGGAGGGTCATAACGGCGCGCGCGATGCCAAACGGTCGCCCGGCAACGCCGGCGGGCCGGCGACGAGCAGGGCCAGCGCCACGGCCACCGACAGCGTCTTGACCGCCTCGATGATCAGGATCAGGGGCTTGGTCAGGCCCTCCGGATAGCCGAGAAAGGCGTCCGCGACGACCACGCCGGCAAGGCCGATGAGCAGGAACACCAGCGGGCCGAGGACGATGCCGATGCGCGTGACTCGGCTATGGGTCGGCGGCGGCGCCCCGAGCCGCGCCAGCCACACCAGCGCCGCCATGGCGGCGAGCACTGCCCCGGCCTGAAACGGACCGCCCGGGTCGTCGGCGCCGGTCCAGAACAGGTGCACGCCCACCACGAGACCCAGCGGCGGCAGCAGCCGAGCCAGCAGCACCAGCGCCGGGCCCGGGATGCCGAGCTCCAGGGTGCGCGGGCGCTCGCCCCAGGCGGCATCGGCCGCGAAGGACCAAAGCACGATTACCGCCAGCGCCAGCACGACGGACTCCAGCAGGGTATCCACGGCGCGGAAGGCCACCAGCACCGCGGCCACCGGATTGCCCAGCTCGGTGATGTGCTGGTGTTCGGCCACCGCCGCCACTAGGTTGGGCGCCGGCGTCGGCAGCGACAGCACCACGACTGCAAGCAACCCGGTGACACCGACGCAGAGCAGGCCTACCAAGAGGCGCACAACCGCCGGCGGCGCCGGCTGCTCCTGCGGCTCGCCGAGCCGGGCCGCGGCGGTGAGCAGCAGCAGGCCCATGAGACCGCCGCCGAGCGCCGCCTCCGTCAAGGCGACGTCAATGGCCCCGAGCCGCACCCAGACCAGGGCCACCAGCAGGCCATAGGCGGCGAAGCCGATCACGGCGGAGCGGTCGCGGCGGGTCGCGATCAGCCACAGGGCCAGCACCAGGAGCGCAAGCCCGAGGGGAATGTCCGCGAGACGCGGGTCCGGGAGCGGCAGCTCGGGCATCAGGCGCGCCTCCGGGGCCGGTGGTCGCGACCAGCCCGGCGGCTGGTGCCGTCACGCATCCCGATGGCCTCGGCGTGGATGGCACCGGCCAGCATCTGGCCGACGGCCCCGCCGGCGATCAGGACCACCAGCCACAGGGCGGTGAGCTTGAGCATGCCGTAGGGCCAGCTCGCCTGGGGCAGCAGGCCGATGATCACCAGACCGAGACCGACGTTGTCCACCTTGCTGAGCGCGTGCACGCGGCGCAATGCGTTCGGGAAACGGAGCATCCCGATGAGCCCGGCGGCGAAGAACAGGGCGCCCAGGACCCACGAGACCAAGAG
>NZ_JAIFKJ010000419.1 GCF_019695415.1 Thiohalocapsa sp. | reverse complement strand
TCGGAAGTGGTGCGGACCTGGTCGGCGGCGTCGGCCGTCAGTTGCCGAACAGCTCGTCGAAGAAGGCCTGCATGCGCGCCCAGGAGCGGGCGTCGGCCTGGGCGTCGTACTCCAGATTGTCGATGCCGTAGTCGCCGGCGTCCGGGTTGGTAAAGCCGTGGCGGGCGCCGCCGTAGATGTCCATCTCCCAGTTGGCACCGGCCTCTTCCAGCTTGTTCTGGAAGTTGGTCACCACCTCGGGCGCGATGAAGCTGTCGGCCTGGCCGTGCAGCACCAGAATCTCGGGCGCGATCTTGCCCTGGACCTCTTCGGGGGCTGCGGGCAGCGAGCCGTGGAAGCTCACAACGCCGAGCACATCGGCACCGCCGTAGGCCATTTGCATGACCGTGCCGCCGCCGAAGCAGTAGCCGATGGCCGCGGTCTTGTCCGTGTCGGTGTACTCGCTGGCCTTGAGCTGCTCCAGCCCGAGTGCGGCGCGCTGGCGCCACAGCTCCACATCGGCGGTGACCTCCTGCATCCAATCCCGGGCCTGGCTCGGTTGATCCGTCACCTGGTTGTTGCCGTACATGTCGGCGGCGAAGGCGACGTAGCCCAGCTCAGCGAGCATCTCCGCCCGCTTCTTCGCATAGTCGTTCAGGCCCCACCATTCGTGGATCACCAGCACACCGGGGCGCTTGCCCTCGATGCTGTCGTCCCAGTACAGGTGGCCTGTGAGCGGCACGTCCTCGTCCATGTACTCGACGGCCTTGGTCTGCACCTCCGCCAGGACGGTGCCGGCAGAGAAAAGAAGCACAAAGAAGGGGAAAAGCATGCGCATGGTTCGGGACCTTTCGCTGAGTTTGGGCGTAAAGCAGAGGCCGTCCGGGCAAGTGTTCGGGGCAGGGTGGTGCATCGAGGGACGGCAGGCCTCCACGCGGCCCGCTTGGCCTAGGCTGCGTGGTTGAGGCGAATGCACGGCGCCCCCCGGACAATGGCCGGGAGACGACCGGCGCATGGGCGTGCCGGATCAGAACGCCATTTCCAGGTCGTCCTGCACCGCGTCGACGCCCGCTTGTGCGCACTCCTCGTCTGTCTCGCCGGCGGGTGCGCCGCTCACGCCCACACCGCCGATCAGGGAGCCGCCGCTGGTGACAGTAACGCCGCCTGCTGACATGACCAGGAAGTCCTGCCGGCCCACGGCGGTGTCGGCCCGCTCGGCGAGGGCGGAGGTGTTGGCGTTGAAGTTCACTGCCGTGTACGCTTTCTTGTAGCTGATGGGCACCGTGATGGGCGCGGCGATGGTGTCACGCAGCTGCACCTGCACAACGCCGTCCCGGTCCACAACGGTCACACCGATCTGGATGCCCTTCTCGCGGCAGGCGTCCACGGTGGCCTGGGCGATCTTCTGCGCCGTGTCCAGCGACAGGCGCTTGACGGACACGGTCATCGGGTCTTCTGCCAGGGCCGGTGCGGCGGCGCCTGCAGTGATTAACGCGGCGGCCCAGATGATGCTGACGCCGGCGGCGGCGCGGGTACGGAGCGGACGGATCATGCAAGAACTCCTCGTTCGGGTGTCGTTGGAGATTGGTGGCGCGATATGCTCGGCGGGTCGAAACCAGAGGGGGCGGCCCACCGGTGCCCTCAAGATGGGCACTATTCCCCATCGGCAAAGGGGCAGCTCGGCAGATGCTTGTGGCGCGGCGCAACCTAAGGCACGGCACGCCGGCCGAGTGGTGACACCGCCGCGGCGGTGTTTCCCGTGGACGGCGGCTTGTCGGCGTGAGCCGGGGCGCTCTGGCTTCAGCCGCCCGCCCCGCTGGATGGATAACGCTCCGCAACGTAGTCGTTGACCATCTCTTTGAAGCGCTCGGCGATGCCGGCGCCCTTCAGCGTCGTGACCTTCTGACCATCGATGTAGACAGGGGCGGAAGGCTGCTCGCCGGTACCGGGGAGGCTGATGCCGATATTGGCCTGCTTGCTCTCGCCGGGGCCGTTGACGACGCAGCCCATGACGGCCACCTGCATGGTCTCGACGCCGGGGTGGGTCTCGCGCCAGACAGGCATCTGCTCGCGCAGATAGCCCTGGATCTCTTCGGCGAGCTCCTGGAACACGGTGCTGGTGGTGCGCCCGCAGCCGGGGCAGGCTGTGACCATGGGCGCGAAGGGGCGCAAGCCCATGGTCTGCAGGATCTCCTGGGCGACGACCACCTCGCGCGTGCGCGGCTCGCCCGGTGCCGGCGTCAGCGACACGCGGATGGTGTCACCGATACCCTCCTGCAGCAGTACCGCCAGCGCCGCAGTGCTGGCGACGATGCCCTTGGAGCCCATGCCGGCCTCGGTGAGCCCCAAATGCAGCGCATGGTCGGTGCGCTCGGCGAGCATGCGGTAAACACTGATGAGATCCTGCACGCCGCTCATCTTGCAGGAGAGGATGATGTGGTCCCGCGGCAGGCCGAGCTCCTCGGCGCGCAGCGCGCTGCTGACAGCGGACTCCACCATGGCCTCCCGCATCACGGCATCGGCCTCCTTTGGCGTTGCGAGCTTGGCGTTCGCGTCCATCATGCGCACCACCAGCTCCTGATCCAGGCTGCCCCAATTGACGCCGATGCGCACCGGGCGGTCATAACGGCAGGCGATCTCGATCATGGTGGCGAACTGGCTGTCGCGCTTCTCGCCGCGGCCGACGTTGCCGGGGTTGATGCGGTACTTGGCGAGCGCTTCGGCGCAGGCCGGATAGTCGCTCAACAGCCGATGGCCGTTGAAGTGGAAGTCGCCGATCAGGGGCACGTCGACCCCCATGGCGTCCAGCCGCTCGCGGATGGTCGGCACCGCCGCCGCCGCGGACTCGTTGTTCACGGTGATGCGCACGAATTCCGAGCCCGCCCGCGCCAGCTCGGCGCACTGGGTGACCGTGGACTCGATGTCCGCGGTGTCGGTGTTGGTCATGGACTGAACGCGGATCGGCTCGTCGCCGCCGACGCCGATGCCGCCGATGGTCACGGGCACCGTGCGTCGGCGCTGGATTGCGGAGGTGGGTCTGCTGCTCATGGCCTTGGGTGAGACTCTGGGGCTTGTGCTTTAGGGCTGATGCTCTGGGGTTGATGGTCTGGGGTCGATGGTCCGGGGACGAGTGATTCGGGCGGCGGCCGCGGTGTTGGGCAAATGCGCTGCGCCTGACATCGGCACCGGCAACGCATCGACACCCGCCGCCGTGTGGGCACAGGGCCGGCAACGCCGACGGGGCCTATTGTGCGCCGGTCAAGATGGCTCCGTCTGCCCCGATGGCAACGTCGCCCGCAGGCCGGATGCGATGGCCAGGTAGTCCGGGTGCTCCGGCCCGATGAGGCCGTGGCGGATGAGAAAGTCGATGATCACCAGGTTGCAATTGAGCTTGAAGTCCTGAGTGGTCTCGATGATGCGCATCACCTCGCGGGCGGGCATGAGGTGGAAGGATTCCACCTCATCGTCGTTGCAGCGCGGCTCGATGCCCTCGGGCAGCTCGAGATCGTAGCAGTAGATGGTGTCGGGCTTGAGGCCGCGGTCGGAGTCCCGGCAGTAGGAAACGATGCCCACGGGCCGGGCGCGGTCGGCGATCTCGGCCGGCAGCGCTGCCTCCTCCCAGCACTCCTTGCGCAGATTGTCTGCGAGCGAGATGCCCCAGGGTAGGCCGCCCGCGACCATGTGGTCGAGCTTTCCCGGCGCCACGCGGCGGCTGCGGGAGCGGCGCCCGATCCACAGGTGCAGCCCATCGTCGCGGCGCACATAGCCGTTCAGATGCTGGCCGAAGGCGCGGATACCGAAGTACGGCGCCACCGCGCGGTCCATGAGGAAGCGCGCCTCGCGATTGGCATTCAGTACGGGGTAGCGCTCGCCGTGCAGATGGCTCACCAAGTTGCGCTGGTCGAGGTCCGCGCTCAGCGCCGCGAACGCGTCGGTGCGCGCATCGAAGTCGTCGGGCGCAGTCTGCCAGTGCAGCGTATCGTCCACCAGCGTGAAGTCTTCCCCGAGCCCGGCCAGCGCCCGCGCGAAGCTGCGCCGCACCCAGCCCAGCTGCTCGCCAGCCAAGCCAAAGGGCTGGAAGTCCGCCGGGCGCCAGTGGTTGCAGGCGCGTATGTGGGTGAGGAAGGGCATCAGGAAGGATTGAGTACGTAGCGCGAGGTACGGGTACGCAGCGCACGGTGCAGGGTCCGACCTCCGCACTCCCTGCTCAGCGAATCATCCGGTGCGCACCGTTCAGACAGATACAGCGGGCCGGTCAAGCGTCCGGCTCACGTACTTGGTACTCCGTACTCCGTACTGTGCAATGCGCAGGCTTCCGACCAAAGCGCCTACGCCGATGGCCTACGCACCCCATGACAGCATCAACGCGATAGCACCGTACAAACCACCCGCCGATCGCTCCGCGGCCCGTCGAACTCGCAGAAGAACACATTCTGCCAGGTGGAGAGCCCGAGCTGGCCATCGATGATGGGGATGGTCTCCGAGGGCCCCACCAACCCGGCCTTGAGGTGCGAATCGCCGTTGCCGTCCTGGGCATCGTGCCGCCAGACGCCGCGGGGGATGAGCTGCCGCAGAAGCTCCACGACATCCGTCTGCACGCTGTCGTCCCAGTTCTCCTGGATCATGATGGCGGCCGTGGCACCTTGCGCATAGACGCTGAGCAGGCCGTTCTGCACACCGCTGCGGGCAACGACCTCGCGGACCTGCGGGGTGATGTCCACGAGCACCTCACGGGTGCGGGTCACGAGGCGGATGGTTTCCAACATAGGGCTCAGTCAGACCGGACCGCGGTGTCTAATTGTAGATGGAGGCCAAGTGCTTGCCTTGCTTGTGGGTGAGCCGCTTCTCCATGTCACGCTACTCCGCTCCATAGCGCGATCAACTGCAATGGGTTCTGCGAGCATTTGTTATGGACACCATAGACAACTCCCGTGCTTGTCGTGATGGATACCGGCTCCGCCGCTTGTGATGCTCGATACCGGGATCGCCGGCTGACGAAGACAGGCTGCCCGCTGCTAAGCCAAGATTGACCGATGCCACAGCGTAGCTAAACCTGAGGACTCGTCGCAAACCACGCTGATCACTGCGAAACGTTGCTGCTCACTGTTCCGAGGGCCCAGGCCGGTACCCAACAGACAGCGACCCGTCCGCTCGTCGTTGACGATCGTCCGCTTCGGATCACATTGCGGTCGATCGGCGGGCCGCGCCCGCTGGCAGGTAACGACCCAGAGCCGACACCGATGCCTCGAGGGCCGGGGTTCCCAGTTGAGCGGGCAGCGGACACCCACCGTAGCCATGAGGTACAGATACTGTCCCCAGAGCGCGCCTGGGTCGGCCCCCGTCCCCTTGTAGTATTCTTCCGGCTTGTCGATTCGACCATCGGGGACATGCTGGCTTGCTGGTTTATCTGGACA
>NZ_JAIFKJ010000179.1:3919-5404 GCF_019695415.1 Thiohalocapsa sp. | reverse complement strand
GCATCAACGATGTTGCGCTGTTCGCCCCGGAAGCGACCGCCGATGACTTCGCCGGCGCCCGTCCGGACTGCGTGGCGCGTCGAGATTCCGGCGTGGCGCCGCCATGCCCGGCCCTTTCATCACCGATACGGGGCGGCTCTTGTCACGGACCCGCACGGGCTAGTCTTGGTGCGCGCGATACAGGGCCTTCGCCTCCTCCAACTCCACGGATGCATCCTCGGCCGCGGCCCGCATCAGCAACATCAGACCATGGTTTTCCAGCACTTCCGCGATGCGCTCGAAGGTATCGCTGTCCAGCTGCACGCCTATGTGCACACGCCACCTACCCGCCGATCACACGGCCGGCACCGTCCGCTGGAACAGGTGTCCGACCAGCCCATGGCGTCGGTTGGTGCGCTGGGTGTAGACACCGTTCAGCTGGCGCATGCCCTTGGACAGATTGGCCTCAGGTGTCTCGACGACCAGGTGGTAATGGTTCGTCATCTGGCAGTAGGCGTGGCAGCGCCAGTTGAAGCGCTCACACACCTCGCCGAAGAGGTCCAGCCAAGCGGTGCGGTCCGCATCGTCACGATAGATGGCCTCGCGCCGATCACCGCGCGAGGTGACGTGGTAGAGCCCACCGGCGAGCTCGATGCGAAGGGGGCTGGCCATCGGCTGAGTGTGGTCGGCCAGTGCTGGATTGCAAGACCCCCTTTCTAGACCCCCTTTCTACTCGGACTGCGAGCGTAGCCCAACCAGCCCACTCTGCGCGGAGTTGCCTGAGCTAAGCAATCCCGGCTTGCAGATCCAAGTCCGCATGGTAAGTTGGGATGCGCCCGCGGCGCCGCTTGCGCCGCGGGCGCATATGTCTTGCAGCTACTGGTCTACGGGATTGCGCTTTACGGTGAGATCTGCTCCTCAATGGTTGAATGCCCTCGCTCCCATCGCGCCGACCATCTGCGCCTGGCACAAATCTGCGCGTTCCCTGGTTGGATCATGAAGCTCCCGTTCCTCGTTGGCGCCGCCCTGCTCACCACGGCCCTCTGCGCCGGCTGTGCCACGCAGCGTCCCTTGACGCCGTTCCCGACCAATGGTCCGGATAAGGTTGGGCCTGATATCGCCGACGTCCTGATCCGAGCGGTCAACGACACCCGGGCGAGCGGCCGCGAGGTGGCCGGCTGGTGCTGGAACGATGTGCGGAGCGGACGGCTGGCGCGGGTAGTCCGCGCGGGCTATGGTGATAACGCCGGCGTCGGCGTGGCCTTGCCTCTCGGTCGCCGCGGAGACTACGAGCTTTCCTGCTCTTGGCATACGCATGCATGGGGCCGCGACGTCGTGCCGGGGCCGAGCAAGCGCGACCTGCTCAACTCCAGTCTGCCCCAGGTGAGCGACATCCACCACTTCGTCGTCGACCGCCACGGCATCTGGCATTACGGCGCTGGGCGCGTGCTGCAGATGTGCCCATGGAACAGCGCCGGGACCAACTTCGACGCGGCTCGATGCCGA
>NZ_JAIFKJ010000179.1:0-3819 GCF_019695415.1 Thiohalocapsa sp. | reverse complement strand
GCAGATGTGCCCATGGAACAGCGCCGGGACCAACTTCGACGCGGCTCGATGCCGATCCTGACTCGGAAATGGGTAACTTGTTATGCCCGAGAAGCTGCGCTGTGAGTTGGTGTCGAACGAAACCGTCTACGACCTGGTCTGGACTGTGGCCGGGAAGGTGCAGACCTCGGGGTTCGCGCCGGACTTGGTGGTCGCCATCTCCCGGGGCGGCTTCACCCCCGCGCGCGTGCTTTGCGACGTGCTCGGCATCTTCAACCTGACGAGCATCCGCGTAGTGCATTACCGGGCACCCGCCGACATGGAGCCGATGGCCACGGTCAAGTATCCGTTGTGTATTCCGGTGGCAGGGCAGCGCCTGTTGGTGGTGGATGATGTCAACGACACGGGCGACACCCTGCAGGCTGCCCGCGCGCACCTGGACGCCCTTGGGCCTGCCGAGGTGCGCATGGCCGTACTGCATGAAAAGGCCAGCTCACCCGTGCGCGCCGAATACGCGGGTGGGGTGATCGATGAATGGCGTTGGCTGATCTACCCCTGGGCAGTGGTGGAGGACTTAGGAGGTTTCCTGCGCCAGATGGACCCACCGCCGAGCGATACCCAAGAGGCGAAGCGGCGTCTGCGCGCGGACTACGGATTGGACGTTCCCGAATCCCTGCTGGAGCGCCTTCTGGCTCTCGGCTCGCGTCCGCATAGCCACACATAGCCGCCGCTGGCCCGAGGACCCTTGCGCGGCAATTCCCGACCCTCAGCCGGCATCGGACCTCCGATCAACGACAGTGGCGAACCAACCCACAGCGGACACCGGCAACGCCGTGGACGTGGTGACCGGTGTCATCAATCGCACCCGTGCGCGGGCCGGCCGCCTTGGACGATGCGCCGGAGCCGATCCAGCCCTCAGCCGGAATTGAAGTGCGTCGACAGGTAGTCGAGGATCAGGTCGCGGGTAGCGACGTCGTCGATCGGATCCATGCCTTGCTCTTCCACCATCCATTCCAGGGTGTCGTCCCAGCGCGCCCGGTTCATCCCCTGCTGGGTCACCAGCATCAGTGAGTGGCAGGCCTTGCAGGTGTAGAAGACCTCCTCGCGACCTGGACCTGGCGGGAGTCCCTGCCAGTCTTGCTCAGCACCGAAGTTGACGGTGAGATAGTCGAGCATCAGGCTCCGCGCCCAGGGCTCGGGTTGGGCCATTCCGTTGTCGCTCACCATTTCGTCGAGAAGGGCATCCCACTCGTCTCGCGACAGGGTATGGTCGGTGAACTGCTCAAGGGCGTGACAGGCGCGGCAGGTGAAATACACCGCCTCGCGCCCGTCGCCGGCGGGAAGTCCCCCGTAGGCAGGTCCCAAGGCATCAGCGGGAACCTCCGGCAGCGCCACCGGTTCGTGCGCGAGGGTGCGAAGATAGGCGATTAGGTCCGCCCGCTCTCGCGCCGATTTTACGCCGTCGAACAGCATACGCCCGCCAGGGGCCATGGCCGCGGGCTCGAACAGGTACCGGCTTAGGGTCTCGTAGTCCCAGCGCCCGCCGATTGCCTTTAGGCTGTCGCTGTACTCGAAACCCTGCTGACTCCCCACCGGGCGATTGACGACACCCCAGAGGTTTGGGCCGACGGTGACCGGCGCCCCCTCTTCGGCAACATGGCACGCCTTGCACTGCAAGAAGATCTTTTCGCCGCGGGATGGGTCTGCGCCCGCGAGTCGTGGGCTGATGGGATCCAGCGCGGTTTCCGCCGCAGCAAACGTGTGCAGCAGGCTGCCCACTAACAGTAGTGAAACCGCGCGCCAGCAGCTTCTTGGAAGCGTAAACATCTGGTTCTTATCCTGCGTTTGCTGATTGGCAGCCGTCAGGTGTGTGTTCACAAGCCGATCAAAACCACGCAGTTGGCCATGACTCTAGGCGATCCGTCAGAGTCAACCGTGTACGGGCCTTGGAGCTTGACTAATCCCCGCACCGTTGTCGGAGTCGGGGATTGTCCGGGTTATGCTACGGCCGCCGGCCCTTTCGTCAAACCACCCGCAAGGCGATCCGGTGCATAGAGTTATTTAGATAGCCTTTCGGGTTCCAGGCGATCGCAAACGGCTGCGTGCGGCCCTGATCATCGGTTGCCCGCGCCCAGACCTCGTAGTAGCCCTTCATCGGGAATTTGAGCTCGGCGGCGAAGTGCTGCCAGGCGTAGGGATTGGCCGGCTTGCGCAGGTTGGTTTTGATCCAGGTGGCGCCGAAGTCGATGGACAGGTCGACCGCCGTGACCCAGTTGTCGCCCGCCCAGGCATGGCCGCGCACCTCCAGGACGGGCTCGCTCGCGGGGAGCTCAATGCCGCTCTGCGGGTAGGTGATCAGCGACTTCACAGGCATGGACTCGATGATCTTGAAGGCCTCCTCGGGCACGTCCTCGCCTGGCGCGACCGGGTATTCCGGAACCCGGTAAGACTTGCCGGTCATTTTGGCACCGTCGTGAACCTGGTCACGGAGTTGGATGCGGGTCAGCCATTTGTGGGAGCAGGAGCCGGGCCAGCCCGGCACGACAAGCCGCAGTGGGGCGCCGTTCATGGGATGAATGGGCTCGCCGTTCTGCTCAAAGGCGATCAGGTTGTGCGGATTCAGTGCTTTTGCGATGGGCACGCCGCGGGAGATCGGCAGCTTCTCTGGATCCCCGGACAGGTGGGCGTCCGCGCCGTAGTGGGCGGTGTAGACGGCACTGTCCTTGACACCCGCGGCGTTGAGCACGTCCGCGAGGCGCACGCCCGTCCAGTTGCAGGCGCCGACGGCGCCGACGGTCCATTGATTTCCCCTGGCCTTCGGGTCGAAAAAGGATCGGCCGTTGCCGCCGCATTCCAGCTGCAGCTGCCGCGTGACGACGTCGAACTTGTCTTTGAGCTCGGCGATGGTCAGCTCCATCGGCTGATCCACCTCGCCGTCGATGGTGAGGGTCCAGCTGTCCGGGTCCATGCTCGACGGCGGAATGCCGTTATTGCGCACGAACAGCCGATTGGTGGGCGTGACCTCGTCGTCGAGCAGGTGCGCCGGGCACTCCGCGTTGACCGGTCGGTCGTTCAGAATGGTCAGGCCGTCCTTGCCTTCGATCACAAACGGCTCCTCCGCCATCGCAGCCGGGATGAAGCCCGCGGGCATATTGCGATGAAACGGGATGTAGCCGCCCAGTGCAGCCGCCATGGTGGCGAGCCCAGCGCCCTTGAGAAAGCCGCGTCGGTCTGGGTTGGAAACGCGACCGAACACGACGCGGTCGGCCTTCTCAGGATCCTCAGCATACAGGTCGAACAGATCGACTTTTTTCTTGGTCACGGTATGTTCTCCTCCGGTATGTTTATCTGGTGGTCGCCGCTGGCGCCTGAACTCAGAGGTTGTGAAAAATCTGCCGGCCGTTGCGAGGGCGTCTCCGGGCGTGCCCAGCAAGGCGCGCAGAGCCGAACAGTGGGGAGCTTAGTCGTTCTAAGTGACCCGCTGTGCGGCTCTGCGCAACGCCGCTGGGCGCGTCCGGAGGCGTCCGCAGTAGGTCGGTGGGTTTCTTCACAACCTCTCGGTCGGGGCTGGTCGCGGCCTTTTTGATTATGAGGGGAGAGCTTTGTAGATTCCAACTTGATGCTGGCCGCGCTTACCGGGCGGCGCGCCCCGGGACTGCACCGAGCTCCTGCCACTCGACTACTGCACGAGCCGCGTCTGCGGAAACTGTGCATACCAGCCGAACCAGAATGCGCGGTGAGCACGACCAGCTCGGTGCCGCCGAGCCGGTCATGGTGGACCGGGTGCCGCGCTAGGGAAGCGCCGATTTATTGGCGCTTCCCGTGCGGGGCAGGACGCCC
>NZ_JAIFKJ010000038.1 GCF_019695415.1 Thiohalocapsa sp. | reverse complement strand
GTTCGGATCATCTGCGACAAGCACGTTGACGGGGTTGTCGCTATCCATTTCGTCAAGGAAGCCGTGATGCAGCGTGACCATGCCGTGGGACTGGTAGATGACATTGATCGCATCGGCATCGTCCGGTCGCGCCGGGCGGATGCGGAAGCCGGGCGGGCTGGACGTTTCGTCCTTGAGGTTGCCGAGGTAGAGCCGGAAGGTATGCGACGGGTCGAGAAACAACTCCTGCGGCGCGCTGGACAGCACGACATGCGGATCGCGCACATAGAAGGCGACGTCGCGCTGCCCTTCGGTCTCCTCGCGCAGCGATTTGGCGAGTTCATCCAGGTCAGCGAAGGTCTGGCCGAAGATCAGCCGGCCCCAGCCGCAGTCGACGATGGCGTTGGGCGTCATCCGCTGCGACTGGGCCTCCTGCGGCCGCGCGCCCCAGTGTTTCAGCGAGGCCATCTCGGCGAGGTCCTCGGGGCTGACGCGCTTGTCACGGTCCCCCATGCGCCTGCCTTTCGCTTGTCGGATACGGGTTAATCAAACGCGACAATCTCAAATGCCGTGTTCCTGCAGCCACCACTCCAGCAGCGCCACCTGCCAGGTCTTCGAGCCGCCGAGCGAGGTAATGTGTTCGGCCGGGTTGTCGAGCAGCTTGTCCACATAGGCTTGTTGGAACAGGCCGCGCTCGCGCGCCTTCTGCGAGTGCATCAAGTCTCGCACCATATCATAAACCGGCCCCTGGATGTATTTCAGCGCGGGAACCGGGAAATAGCCCTTGGGCCGGTCGATCACTTCGCTGGGCAGGACCGTGCGGGCGACATCCTTGAGCACGCCCTTGCCGCCGTCTTTCAGCTTTTCATCCGGGGGGATGCGCGCGGCCAGCTCCACCACCTTGTGATCGAGGAACGGCACCCGCGCCTCAAGCCCCCAGGCCATCGTCATGTTGTCGACGCGCTTCACCGGGTCATCGGCGAGCATGACCATCGTGTCGATGCGCAGGCCCCGATCCACCGGCGTGTCCGCGCCGGGCAGGTCGAAATGCGCAGCGACGAAATCGCGGCTGTAATCGCCATCGACGAGATCGGGGTTCACAAGCTGCCTGTAGTCCTCATGGTCTCGGTCAAAGAACGCCGCGGCGTAGTCGGAGACGGGATCGTTGCTGCTGGCCAGCGCCTGATACCAGTGATAGCCGCCGAAAATCTCGTCCGCGCCCTGGCCGGACTGCACCACCTTGACGTGCTGCGAGACTTCCTCGGACAGCAGGAAGAAGCCGACATTGTCGTGGCTGACCATCGGCTCGGACATTGCCGCGATGACCTTGGGCAGGGCGCGGATCAGCCGGTCGCTGGTGACTTGAATTTTGTAATGCTCGGTCTCATAGCGCTCTGCCACGAGATCGGAATAGCGGAATTCGTTGCCTTCCTCGCCGCCAACCGTCTCGAAGCCGATGGAAAAGGTCTTGAGGTCGGTCTGTCCCGCTTCGGCCAGGAGCGCGACGATCAGGCTGGAATCCACACCGCCCGAGAGCAGCACGCCGACGGGCACGTCCGCCACCAGGCGGCGCTTGACGGCATTGCGAAGCGTTTCGTGTACCAGGTCGCGCCACGCCGAGGACGGCATGTCCGCATCGCGCGCTTCCCGCTGGAAGGTTGGCGCCCAGTAGATGTGATCGTTTCTCGTCCCGTCCGGCTCGATCGTCGCGATCGTTGCAGGCGGGGGCTTGCGGATGCCACGCACCATCGTGAAAGGTGGCGGCCCCACCGCGTGGAAGGTCATGTAATGGTGCAGCGCGACCGGATCGATGCTGGGGTCCACACCG
>NZ_JAIFKJ010000058.1 GCF_019695415.1 Thiohalocapsa sp. | reverse complement strand
GTTGTGTATCGGCGGCGGCTGCCGAACGACATTGGGGTGGTGCTGGCGGAGCTGGGGGCCTTTCGTCAAGACATTGAGGGGCTCGTGGTCGAGTCGACCTACAACTGGTACTGGCTGGTGGACGGTCTGATGGACGTCGGCTTCAGCGTCCACCTGGCGAACACGGCGGCTATCGTCCAGTACGAAGGGCTCAAGTATGCCGACGACGAGTCTGACGCCCGCTGGCTGGCAAAGCTGCTTCGCTTAGGGTTGCTTCCGGAGGGGTACATCTACCCCAGGCAAGAGCGCGCGGTGCGCGATCTGCTGCGGCGTCGGAGCAAGTTGGTGCAGCAGCACAGTGCCAACCTGCAGTCGATCCAGAACCTGTCGACGCGCAGCCGTGGCTGCTCGCTGAGCGCCAATCAGGTCAAGCGGCTCACAGACGACGAAGTAGACCGGCTGTTGCCGGATGCGGACTTGGCGTTGGCGGTCAAGGGCAACCTGGCGGTCATGCGGACACAGGAGGGCGTGATCGAGCTGTTGGAGAAAAGGGTCAAGGGTCGTGGCAACACCAAGAACGGCAACGAATACGCAGGCCTTAAGCATACATCGAGGCAGCGAGCTTCGCGGTGCGTTACAACCCACAGATCAAGCGGTATTATCAACGCAAATGTGCGCGCAGTCACCCGATCGTGGCCATCAAGGCGGTTGCCCACAAGCTGGCGCGGGCCTGCTACTACATCCTGCGCGATCAGGTGCCGTTCGACGTGAAGCGGGCATTCGCATGAACAGATGAGGTTCGGGCTGCGGCGGCGAGCTCGCTATGGGGTTGGCTGGCAACCACTAGATCTGATTCGGCCGGCGCCGCATCCCGCCACCCACGTCGTAGAGCAAACAGTTCGTACTGATGCGCCTCTGTCATGAAACCAGCAAGGGGTTGGACCGGCTACGCGGCAGGAGCCAACGCTCTGTGAACACGGGCCGCAAAGGTTGCCACCCGCTCGCGATGGACAAAAACCGTCCATCGCTCCCGGGCGGCTTCGATAAAGAGCGACTCGCACCACTTGGCCATGACAGGGAACCGAGGAATTTCTGGGGCTGCAAGCAGCCAGGGGCCGGGGCTTCTCCTCCAAGGCGAAGCCCCAACGCCTAGATCCAGAAGGGTGACTGGTGCGGATCGGTTACGATTCCGCCACCGCCGGAATGAAAGCCGAGGGTGTGCAGAGGGTTTCGAACGTACGCTTTGCGGACGAAAATCGTGGCGCGGACACGAAGGGAAAGGCCGTGCCTTTGATCGGGGTCAGCTAAATGGTGACCCCCTTCCCTGCGTTATCTTGATCGTTCCCACGCTCCAGCCGGGGAATGCCCTGGGGCAACGCTCCAGCGTCGCGTTCTCGATGGTTGTCCCCCTTGTCGGCACCCCTGGTCCGAAGCCGACGGGCACCGCCTGTCGAGCGATTTGATCGCTCAGGTACCGCTCGCTGACGTGACGCTGGAGCGTGGGAACGATCCGGGAAGTTCCAACAAGGCGGCGACCTTCGAGGAAGCGGGGCTAGTAGCTCGCCGCTCAAAAAACTCCGCCCAGCTCCCGGTCACCGGATACTGGGTGATGAGGGGGTCGCCGGAGAGGATGACCAGGTCTTCATGCCTGGCTTGGGCGACAAGCAGGCGGTCGAACGGATCGCGGTGCAGCGGGGCAGGGCTGGCGAGGGCGAGCACATGGGGCAGGTCGATGGTCAGGAGATCAAAACCATTGTCGCTCAGGCGTCGAGGCACCTAGATTTCCGGGGCCTCTGGCAGCTCCAGCTTTCCCAGGGCGGTCTTGATG
>NZ_JAIFKJ010000536.1 GCF_019695415.1 Thiohalocapsa sp. | reverse complement strand
CCGGCTCCGTCTGATTTTTGGGCAGGATGCCCAATAAATCAGCATCTCCTTAAGCAGTAAAGGGAGAAATTGAACGAACCACCTTTCCCGTGGCTCCTTGCCCGAAGCCTCGGCGTGCACCCGGACAAGGCACGGCCGACGCCCGGTGCCGAGAAGATGCAGTCGGCGTCGCTGCTGCCTGGTGCTGGCACACTGGTGTTTGTGCCGAATGCTTAGCTGCAGGCACAAGCGGCTGCGCTCGGGCGTCTTGATGGTTCTGCGCGCAGGCACAGCGCCCACGCCACAGCGCAGCTCCCATGCGCCTGCCACCGCGAATACGTGCCCCTTTCCGGACGACGAGCAAGCGGAACCAGCCATCGTCGACATGCCCACCCGCCGCAACTCTAGCCGGGGCCGTCAGCGGAGTCGCCAACCCGCCGCGGCGTTGAGCGGGCCGTCGGCAGCTGAATCCCCATATTTCACGGCCAATCGACCTGTCCCGCCCGTCAGCCCACCGCGCGAGTGCACTGCCGGCGCAGCCGTGAAGGTTGGTGCCGAGGCAGAGCCTCGGCACCAGCGAAGTCCATCTGGATGGCAATTGACGGGAGGAATGTGCGCGGCCAGACGACAAAGTCCACCGACAGTGCTGGCGCCTCTCCAGCCGTCATGTTTTGATCCGGCGCGGCGTGCGTGCACGCCGTCGACGACAACCCTTATCAACAGGAGAGCGACATGCCGAACACCCAAGCCCTCAAGCTGCTCCGCCTAAGCGGCACCCTTGTCCTGAGCGTGGCCCTGGCCCCGAGCGCCCTGCTCGCCTCGGACCCGATCACCGGCGCGGCCATGGACGGCATGAAGGCGAAGGCCGTCGACAGCGCGGTAGACAAAGCCGCCGGCATGGCCAAAGATCAGGCAAAATCCGCCATGGGCATGGAAGATGCCGCCAGCGCGGACGACGCCGCCGCCGAGGATGCGGCCGAGGCGGCGGAAACCGCAGCCGAAGCGCAGGAGTAACCCCGGTCGATTGGGAAGCCCGATGCCGCAGGGACCGCGGCCGCCGTTTGGTCCATCCCATCGCGCAGCGGGGCCTACGCCGTCCCTGCACCCTCCCTTGCCGTGTCACGGAGTCGCCGCACGGTAGCCGTCAGCTCCCGGTCCAGCTCCGAGAACCGCTCCCAGTCGCCTTCGGGGATCTCCTCGCCCATGCGCATCAGCGCGCGGAAGATCGTGCCTCGTTGATGCGCTCCGCTCGCCCGGACGGGGCATTCGACCCCGTTCGGAACCTTTAGCCTAGGCGCTCGGGTCGCCACCACCCAAGCGTTCGGGACAGGTTTACAAACCCCGTCCCGCGGGGAGTTTCGGCAAACCGCAGTAGTGGAACCGCGGAGGCATTTCGACAGCCCGGGCTCCAGAGGCAAAAGGCAAGATCAGACCCCGCGCGAGCGCAGGAAATCGCCGTGTATGCCCTAGTCGCGGACGCGAAGGACGAGCGCGCCGCGTCCTTCTATCGGCATCATGATTTCCTGCCATTTCCCGCTCGGCCTGTCAAACGACACCAGGGGGTCAATTCCTGGTGTCGCTTGACAGCGTGATTGTGATCCGCTGCATCTCTTGTTACCGCCAGTCTCGCAAAGGCTCTCTCGCCCAGGCACTCTCGCAACGTCTCCAAATGCGATGGATGAAGACGGCGTTTCCGCTGGGACAGTGGGCAAATAGTATGAGAAACTATAAATCCATCATACGCCGCTGTCTCGCTGCGCCTGTCAGGGCGGGCAGCCTGAGGCCGGGAGATAGGGAGATGCACAGACGCTGTATCTTATACAAACCCCGG
>NZ_JAIFKJ010000260.1 GCF_019695415.1 Thiohalocapsa sp. | reverse complement strand
TCTTGTGTGCGGGCTGACTGGAAGGCCAGCTCCTGCATGGCGTCTTCGAGGGTCGCGACGCGGGGCGCTAAGGTGGAGGATTCGGTCATGGCGGCGGGTTCTTTTTCAGGCGCAGCGTCTGTTTATGGCGGAGAGTAGCGAGTTTCGAGTGGCGAGGTTCGAGGAAGAGAAGACAGATCAGCAGGTTTTTTGCACGACAAACCGAAAACTGGCGCCCGATGGGCATAATATCCTGAAGGTAACAGCCACCGAGCGGTCTGGATCGACCGTCGAGCACATTATGTGCTTGGTCTCAATTGAACGAGCATCGCGTCACCGTCGCCGACGCGTGCGCGCTGGGGAGACCCTCATTTCCTGCTTCCACAGTATGGTTATTGCGGGCCGCTTCTCTGTTTTCTGGCGCGATCCAGGGCCAGCAGCTCGGTGAGTAGGTCTTTGAGCGTGTCCAGCCGCACGGAGTTCGGCCCGTCGCTCGCGGCGTTGTCCGGGTCGTCGTGCACTTCCATGAAGAGTCCGGCCACGCCGACGCCGATGGCGGCACGTGCAATAACAGGCACGTACTCCCGCTTGCCGCCGGAGGCGTTGCCGAGGGCGCCGGGCATCTGCACCGCGTGGGTGGCGTCCATGATGACCGGATAGCCGGTCTTGGCCATCTCGTACAGGCTGCGTGGATCCACCACGAGGTTGCCGTAGCCGAAGGTGACACCCCGCTCCACCAGCGTCATGTTGGTGCAGCCGGTGGACTCCAGCTTGGCCACCACGTTGGCCATGTCCCAGGGCGCCAGGAACTGGCCTTTCTTCACATTGACGGTGCGTCCGAACTCGGCCGCCGCCTCCCCCACCGCCAGCACGAAGTCCGTCTGCCGGCACAGAAATGCCGGGATCTGGAGCATGTCCGCGACCTCCGCCACGGGCCGGCACTGGGCCTCGGTGTGGACGTCCGTGAGCACCGGGCAGCCCACCGTCTCGCGGATCTCGGCGAGGATGGTGAGGCCCCGCGAAAGCCCCACACCGCGGCGTCCAGACAGGCTGGAGCGATTCGCTTTATCGAAGGACGCCTTGAAGATGTAGGGGATGCCCAAACCGGCGCAGATGGCCGCAATCTCCCGCGCCAGCATCAGCGCATGCTCGCGGGACTCGATCTGGCACGGTCCGGATTGCAGGACGAAGGGCAGGTCGTTGCCGAGCTTGATGGCGTCGGTGACGGCGATGTGCTTGCTGGGCTGGGTCATCTCGGGCGGCGCATCCGGTCGGTGAATCAATGCTCGGATGCTACAGAGCGCATCAATGCCGGACAATGTTAGGCTGGAGATGAACGATCAGTGACTGACCCGCCCGTGAACCGCCCGGTACGAGGAGCCGCATCATGAGCACTGTGATCGAGCCGACTCATGCGCGGTCGAGGCCGGAAGACGGCCGCGTCCAGCGCATCCTGTTGGAAGGCTTTCCGTGGGCGCGCTACGAGCAGCTGTCGGCCTGCTTCCCGGACAGCCGCGCGCCACGTATCACCTATATCGACGGGAGCCTGGAGATCATGTCGCCGGTCGGTCCAACACACGAGAACTGGAAGGAGGCCATCTGCCTGCTGCTCATCGCCTATCTTGAAGCCGAAGGCATCCGCTTCTACAGCCGCGGCGGCTTCACCCTCAAAGAGACCGGCCGCGCCGGCGGCGAGCCGGACGCGTCCTACTGCATCGGCACCGACAAGCCGGAGCCCGATCTGGTCATCGAGGTGGTCGACACCAGCGATGCCTTGAGCAAGCTGCCGTTGTACGGCGCGCTCGGCATCCCGGAGGTCTGGCTGTGGCGCCGGGAGCAGTTGGAGATTTATGTCCTTGATAAGCTGGACGTGCAGTCAGACAGCGGTTATCGGCTCAGCGACAGGAGCGGCCTGCTGCCGGAGCTGGATGTCGAGCTGCTCGCGGCGCACGTGCGCATGCCCGATCAGTACGACGCAGTGCGGGCGTTTCGGCAGGCGATTGCGCCTTAGTTGTGGGAGCGACATTCCTGTCGCGACAGAGGCAGCAGCGATGTCGTACGGCGCTATCGGCTACCGGCAAAGAGCGCCCGCCAGAAGAGCGCGAAGCTCATCACCAGCATCGCCCCCGCGGCGGCTGGCAGGAGCCAGGGCAGCCCCGCACAGGGCGCGCCGAACAACAGGATGGCGCTCGCAAGCCCCGCGAGCCCTAGCGCGCCGAAGGTGGACAGCAGGCGGCGGTTGTTGTCGCCCAGATTCTGGCGGATGGCCTTGAGGTCGCCCGTGGCACCCTCCGGATATGCGGCCGCCTGCTGCTCCAGTTGATCGATGATGCGGGTCAGCGCGATGGGGATCTCGGGCAGTCGCTCGGCGAGCGCAGGCCAGTTATAGGCGGTACGCTCCAGCAGTCGGCGGGCGCCGATCTGCTCGCGCATCCAGCGCTCCATGAAGGGCTTGGCGGTGGTCCAAAGGTCCAGCTGGGGGTAGAGCTGGCGGCCCAGCCCTTCGATGTGGATCAGGGTCTTCTCCAGCAGCACCAGCTGCGGCTGGATCTCCATGTCGAAGCGTCGGGCAGTCTGGAACAGGTTCACCAGGAAGCTGCCGAAGCCGATCTCGGCGATGGGCTTCTCGAAAATGGGCTCGCAGACGGTGCGGATGGCGGACTCGAACTCCTCCACCCGCGTGCCCCGGGGCACCCAGCCGGATTCCAGGTGCAGCTCGGCGACGCGGCGGTAGTCGCGGCGGAAGAAGGCCAGCAGGTTCTCCGCCAGGTAGCGCTGGTCCTCCTTGGTCAGGGTGCCGACGATGCCGAAGTCCACGGAGATATAGCGCCCGGAGGGCTCGACGAAGATGTTCCCCGGGTGCATGTCGGCATGGAAAAAATTGTCCCGGAACACCTGGGTGAAGAAGATCTCCACGCCCCGGGTGCCGAGCCGGCGCATGCTGATGCCCTGGGCCTTGAGGTCGTCCACGCGTGACACGGGCGTGCCGTAGATGCGCTCCATCACCATCACGTTCGGCCGCGTCCAGTCCCAGTACACCTCCGGGATGTACAGGTCCTCGCTGTGCTTGAAGTTGCGCCGCAGCTGCGAGGCGTTGGCTGCCTCGCGCTGCAGGTTCAGCTCGTCGAGGATGGTCTTCTCGTACTCCCGCACTACCTCCACGGGTCGCAAGCGCCGGCCGTCCGGCCAATAGCGCTGCGCGAGGTCGGCGAAGACGTACATCAGGTCCACGTCGCGGCGGATGGTCTTCTCGATCCCGGGGCGCAGTACCTTAACGATGACCTCCTGCCCGTCCTTGAACTGCCCCGCGTGGACCTGGGCGATGGACGCCGATGCCAGCGGCGTCTCCTCGAAGGCATCCAGCACAGATTCCACCGGCTGTCCCCATGCCTGCTCGATCAGCGTCCGCGCCTCAGTGCCCGGAAAGGGCGGTACTCGGTCCTGGAGACGGGCGAGCTCTTCGGCCATGTCCACCGGCAACAGATCAATGCGGGTGGAGAGCAGCTGACCGAACTTGATGAAGATCGGCCCCAGCTCCTCCAATGCGAGGCGCACGCGCACGGGGAAAGGCGGCAGGTCGCGCTTGATCCAGTTCCAGGGTGCCAGCCGCACCAGGAGCCGGAGCGGGCTGAGCGGCGGAATGGATACCACCACCTCGTCCAGCCCGTGCTTGAGCAGCACCAGGTTGATGTGCAGCAGGCGCAGCGCCTGCGGGATGCGAAGCATGGTCTGGGGGTGTGTCCTGTGCGCGGAGGCGGGCGGAGTCGGCGAGTGTCTGCCGTTTTGCTCAGTCGGACGGCTTGATATTAGTGTGTCGGGTTATGGCCCGGCGGGCAGCGATCAGCCTTGGCGGTGCCGCTCCAGTCGCTCTATGCGGGCTGCGAGTCGCTCGACATCGTCACGCACGGTATCGACGGCGGCGAGGAAATCGTCGAGCTCCTGGCGGCTCGGCACGACGGCCGCCTCTTCCTGCAGATACTCGCGCAGGTTCTCGGCGGCGATGTTGCGGCTGCGGCCGGCCCAGCGCTCGCCGGCGCGCGCGCGGTCCATGAGCCGGTGGGCGAGGGTATCCCCGAGGAGCTTGGAGAGCTGCTCCTCCCAGTCGATATCGAGCCCGCGGAAGACCTCGCCCAGGGTCTGCGCCAGGCGGTTGTCGCCGTCTATGCGGATGGAGCCTGCGAAGACAGCGTCCTCTCGATGCTCGGCCAGCACCATGCCAAGCAGGGCGACGGGGCTGCCGTGCACCACGCAGTCGGGCGCTGCCTCGTAAGCGCCATAGAGAAACAGGCGGGATTCGCCGGGAACCACATAGAGCCGTGTTCCGAAGCCTGTCAGCACGACCTCCAGGACGCCCCCCTGTACCTTGGCGAGCTGCGCGGCGCCCTCCGGATCCAGCGCGAGCACCCGGTTGACGGCAGCCTCGGCGGCGGCGAGCAGTGCATCCGGCAGCTGGATGCCGTGGCGCTCCGCTGCACCAGTAGGCGCATCGGTCTCGGCGTCGGTGGTCATAGCTTGTAGCCGCGGTGGATGGCGACGATGCCGCCGGTGTGGTTTTCGTAACTGCCGCGCTCGAAGCCCGCCTGCTCCATCATGCCGAGCAGGGTCTCCTGGTCAGGGTGCATGCGGATGGACTCTGCGAGGTAGCGGTAGCTGGCGGAGTCGCCGGCGACGAGCCGGCCGAGCGTTGGCAGCACCGTGAAGGAGTAGGCGTCGTACGCCTTCTCCAGGGGTTTGGTGGTGGGGTGCGAGAACTCCAGGATCAGGGCCCGGCCGCCGGGACGCAGCACCCGATACATCTCGTTCAGCGCCAATTGCTTGTGCGTGACATTGCGAAGCCCGAAGCCGATGGTGATACAGTCGAAGCTGTCCGTTGCAAAGGGCAGCGCCTCGGCATTGGCGAGCACATAATCCAGGTTGCCGACCAGCCCGGCATTGACGAGCCGCGAGCGGCCCTGCTCCAGCATGGCCTGGTTGATGTCGGACATCACCACCTCTCCGTCCGCGCCGACGATGCGCGCAAAGCGCTCGGCGAGGTCGCCGGTGCCGGCGGCGAGATCCAGCACGCGCTGACCGCGGCGCACGCCAGCGAGCTCCACGGTGCGGCGCTTCCACAGCCGGTGGATGCCGAGGGACATCAGGTCGTTCATCAGATCGTAGCGGCTCGCGACGGAGTCGAACACCGCCCGCACCCGATCCTGCTTCTCCCCGACAGGGACCTCTTCGTAGCCGAAATGGGTTTTCTCGTCGGACATTGACGGGACGCCTCGGAAACCAAAGCGCATAGTCTACCCGTGGTGGCGGTCGGGCTGTACGCGCCGTGTCTTATGGCCCAGCGAGTATCGAGTTTCGAGGGGCTAGGGGCGCGGTTCGGGCTCCTCGGTCCTCGCCCATTGCTCCCCGGAGCTCCCCTCAAGGTGGAAGATGGTTGCGATTGTAACCGGCCTTTT
>NZ_JAIFKJ010000220.1 GCF_019695415.1 Thiohalocapsa sp. | reverse complement strand
CCCCCCTGTCTGGCACCGCCCCACGGGCCGCCGGACAGTCGGAGGCGCTGCGAACCGCTCTGCGGCCGCACTTACGCTGGGATTCAGCACCTGGCCGAGGCTGTGGTCCCGGGAGCGAATGGCCCGCGTCTCGGCATTAAATCGGCTGCCGTGGCAGATCTCGCAGGGGACCTTCACGTCCGGCAGAAAGCTCATCTCCATGCGCTGCACACCCTGGCCGTCGCAGGCATCGCAGCGCCCGCCCCGGGTGTTGAACGAGAAGCGCCCCGGCCCCCAGCCGAGCATGCGTGCCTCGGGCGTCGCCGCGAAGAGTCGGCGGATCGGGTCCCAGAAGCCGATGTAGGTGGCCGGGCAGGACCGTGGCGTCTTGCCGATGGGGCTCTGATCCACCTCCAGCACCCGGCTCAAAGCCGGCCAGCCGATGATCTCCCGGCAGCCATGCAACGCCTGGCTGCGCCCGCGCGGGCCTGAGCGCTCGCCCGCCAGCAATGCACGCACCGATCGGGCCAAAACCTCCCGCACCAGCGTGGACTTGCCCGAGCCGGACACACCAGTGACGCAGACAAGCCGCGCCAAGGGAAAGGACACCTCGAGATCGGCCAAGTTGTTGAGGCGAGCCTCGCGGACGGTCAGTCGCTTCGACGGCGCGGGCGGACAGGGGCGCGGCTCGCCGCTCGGCGGAGCAGGTTTGCGCGCGAGAAATCGCCCTGTGATGGAGTCGGGTGTGCGGCGCAGCTCGGCTGCGCTGCCGCGGGCCACCAAGGTGCCGCCCCGGGTGCCTGCGCCGGGACCCAAGTCGATGATCTCGTCGGCGGCGCGCATGGTGTCTTCGTCGTGCTCGACGACGATGACGCTGTTCCCGCGCTCGCGCAGCCCTGCAAGTGTGTCGATGAGGCGGGCGTTGTCGCGCTGATGCAGGCCGATGCTCGGCTAGTCCAGCACGTAGCAGACCCCGCGCAGGTTGGAGCCCAGCTGGGCCGCCAGGCGGATGCGCTGCGCCTCACCGCCGGACAGCGTGGGGGCCGCCCGGTCCAGGGTGAGATAGCCCAACCCCACTTGTGTCAGAAAACCGAGCCTAGCGAGCACCTCGGCCACCACGTCGGCGCCGATAGGGGCCTCGCGCTCCGCGAGCTGAAGCCGCCCGAGCCAGTCCGCCGCATCCGCTGTCGTGAGCGCTGAAAGCTCCGCAATGTTGCGCCCCCGAAAGCGCACCGCCAGTGCCTCTGCATTGAGTCGGGCGCCCTCACAAGCTCGGCAGGCGCGCGATGCCTCGGCCTCGACCCACTGGCCCTCTTCGCCTGTCTGCTCGGCGTCGAAGCCTGAAAGCTCGACCCCGGTGCCGTAGCAGCTCGGGCACCAGCCATGCTTGGAGTTGTAGCTGAATAGTCGCGGGTCCGGCTCCTCGAATCCCTTGCCGCAGCCGGGGCAGGTCCGGCTGGTGGAGTAGGTGGCCGCGGGGATGCGCGCGTCCGTCGGCAGCACACGCACCAGCCCCTTGCCCATGTCCAGGGCGTGATCCAGCAGCGTTGCAAGCTCCGCCTCCGAGGTGCTGCCCGGGTCCAACTCGCCCAGGGGCAGATCGATGTCGTGCTCGCGAAAGCGGTCCAGCTTCGGCCAAGGCTGCGTCGGTGTTGGCTCGCCGTCCACCAATAACAGCGTGTGTCCCTGGCGCGCGGCCCAGGCGGCGAGGTCCTTGTAGATGCCCTTGCGGGCGATCACCAGCGGGGCCAGCAATGTGACCTTGCGGCCCGCGTGCTCGGCGCGCAGGCGCTCCAGGATTGCCGAGCGGGGCTGCGCGGCGATGGGCAGTTGACAGTCGGGGCAGTGCTGCACACCGAGCTTGACGTAGAGGAGCCGCAGGAAATGGTGGATCTCGGTGAGGGTGCCGACGGTGCTCTTACGCCCCCCGCGGCTGGTGCGCTGCTCAATGGCAATGGTGGGCGGAATGCCGAAGATGGCGTCCACATCCGCCCGCGCCGCCGGCTGTACGAACTGCCGCGCATAGGCGTTGAGGGATTCCAGATACCGCCGCTGCCCCTCGGCGAACAGGATATCGAAGGCCAGCGTGCTCTTGCCGCTGCCGGAGACACCGGTGACGACGATGAAGTGCTGCCGCGGGAGTGATAGGCTCAGATCCTTCAGGTTGTGCTCGCGGGCGTGCTTGATGAGGATCGAGTTTCGAGCTTCGAGTGGCGAGGAGCCAAGGACGTCGGCCACCGCATAAGCTCCCTGCGCTTCTGCAATCTTTCCCTCGCTTCTCGCTCCTCGCTCCTCAACACTCGCCACGTCCCGCCTCAGCGCCTTGCCCGTGTGACTCGTCTCATGCCGGGAGACCTCAGTGGGCGTCCCGGTGCAGATCACCTCGCCTCCGCCGTCGCCGCCCTCGGGTCCCAGGTCGATAAGCCAGTCCGCGGCACGGATCAGGTCCAGGTTATGCTCGATGACCACCAGCGAATGCCCGGCATCGATGAGCCGGCGGAAGGCCCGGAGCAGGGTGGCAATATCGTCGAAGTGGAGTCCCGTTGTCGGCTCGTCCAGCAGAAACAAGAGCCCGGTGCCGCGGCGCTTTTTCAGGCTCTTGGCCAGGTGTCCGGCGAGCTTCAGGCGCTGTGCCTCGCCGCCGGACAGGGTGGGCACCGGCTGCCCCAGGCGCAGATAGTCGAGGCCGACGTCGGCGAGGGGCTTGAGCGCGCGAGTCACATCCGGGTGCTCGGCGAAGGCGGCCACCGCCTCGGCGACGGTGAGGTCCAGCACATCGGCGATGCTGGCGCCGTTGCGTCCGCGTCCGGACAGCGGCAGGCGCACCTCCAACAGCGAGGACTTGTAGCGCCGCCCGTTGCAGTCCGGACAGCGCAGGTATACGTCCGATAGAAACTGCATCTCCACGTGCTCGAAGCCGGATCCCGCGCAGGTAGGGCAACGGCCGGGCCCCGAGTTGAAGCTGAAATGACCGGGCTTGTAGCCGCGCTCTGCCGCCAGCGGTGTGGCGGCGAACAGCTTGCGGATGGGGTCCAGGGCGCCCACGAAGCTCGCCGGGTTGGAGCGGGACGTGCGCCCGATGGGTGACTGGTCCAGCATCAGCACGTCGGCCACCAGATCGTCGCCCAGCACCTCGGCGCAGCTGCCCAAGGCGCCCTCCGGGTGGCCCTTGGCCTTGGCCAGGTGATGAAACAGGATGTCTTGGATCAGCGTCGACTTGCCGGAGCCGGAGACGCCTGTCACCACCACCAGCCGCCCGAGGGGAATGTCGACATCGATGCCGCGCAGGTTGTGCTCCCGCGCGCCGCGGATGGCGATGACGGGTTCATCCTGCTGCGGTGGGCTCGCTAGCCGGGGCGGCTCCACCTGCCGGCGTCCGGCGAGGTAGTCGCCCGTGAGGGAGTCGCTGGATTTCAGCAGCGCCGCCGGCGTGCCCTGGAACACCAACTCGCCGCCGCGCTCGCCCGGACCAGGGCCGATGTCCAGAATCCGATCCGCCGCCGCCATCACCTGGGGGTCATGCTCGACCACCAGCAGCGTGTTGCCCTGGTCGCGGAGTCGTTGCAGGATCGCCACGACCCGGTCCATGTCCCGCGGGTGCAGCCCGATGCTCGGCTCGTCGAGCACGAACAGCGTATTCACCAGCGAGGTGCCGAGCGCCGTGGTGAGGTTGATGCGCTGCACCTCGCCGCCGGACAGGGTGCGGGACTGGCGGTCCAGGGTCAGGTAGCCGAGGCCCACCTCCGTGAGGTATTTGAGCCGCGAGCGGATGTTGGTCAGCAGCAGCTCCATCGCCTGGTCCATGGTCCCAGGGAGTGCCAGGTCGTCGAAGAAGGCCCGACAGCGGTCCATGGGCAGGCGCATCAGGTCGTGAACATTGAGTCCGGGCAGGCCGAGCCAGGCGATGTCCGGCATGGCGACCCGCCGGTGGCGGAAGCGCTCGCTCCGCGGCAGCGCGGCGTCCGCCAACGCGTGGTCGCCGACGCGGAAATCCAGCGCCGTGTCCTTGAGCCTGGCTCCATCGCAAGCGGGGCAGGTGTCATAGCTGCGGTAGCGCGACAGCAGCACCCGCACGTGCATTTTGTATGCGCGCCCCTCCAGCCATGCAAAGAATCGGCGGATGCCGTACCAAACCCGGTCCTCCCACTCGCCTTCGCCCTCCAGCACCCAGCGACGGTCAGCCTCGGTAAGATCACGCCAGGGCACGTCCGTGGGCACGCCGCGGCGGTGGGCGAAGGCCATCAGGTCTTCCTGCACCTCCGAGTAGCTGTCCGACTGAATGGGCTTGATGGCGCCTTCCAGCAGAGTCTTGGACTCATCCGGCACCACCAGCGACCAGTCGATGCCGATGACCCGCCCGAACCCGCGGCAGGTGTCGCAGGCCCCAAGCGGCGAATTGAACGAGAACAGCGCCGGCTGCGGATCGCGGTAGTGGATGTCGCAGTCCGGGCAGTGCAGGTCCGCCGAGAAGCGCCAGGGCTCGCCCGGGTTGCGCTCGGCGTCCAGCGGGTAGACCCGCAGCCGACCGCGGCCGTGCTCCATTGCCGCGGCGAGGGCTTCGACGGCGCGACTCTGGTTGTCGGCATCCAGCCGGAGTCGGTCCTGGATGACCTCCAGTCGATCATCGGCCTCGGCGAGGAAGCGGATGTAGCCCTGCTGGCCGAGCAGCTCCTTCAGCTGTGCCGGCGCCATGGACACCGGCACCGGCACGTCGAAGCAGATCAGCGCGCGCACCGGGGCCGGACGGTCTGCCTCGTCGGCGCGGTCCTGCCCCGTGCGGTGCCGAAGCGCGCCCCAGATGCTCTCCGGTGTGTCACAACGCACCTCCCGCCCGCAGCCGCGGCAGAAGAGCCGGGCGGCCCGCGCGAAGAGCAGCTTCAGGTGGTCGTTCAGCTCCGTCATGGTCCCGACCGTGCTGCGGGACGTGCGCACCGGGTTGGTCTGGTCGATGGCGATGGCGGGCGGGATGCCGTCGATGCGATCCGCATGCGGTCGGTCCATGCGGTCCAGGAACTGCCGGGCGTACGGGGAGAAGGTCTCGACGTAGCGCCGCTGGCCTTCCGCATACACGGTGTCGAAGGCCAGTGATGACTTGCCGGAGCCGGACACACCCGTCACGACGATGAGCTCACCGAGCGGCAGGTCCAGGTCCAGGTTCTTCAGATTGTTCTGCCGCACCCCGCGCAGGCGGATGCGGTCGGCGGAGTCGGGCATGGCGGGGTGTTCGGGACGAGCGTGCACAACGGGCGAGCAGCCTAGCCGCCCATCATCGCAGGCGCATGTCGCGCCGGCGGAAGCTTGACGCGTCGGCAAATGGGTCGCGCCGTCGAGTAATCTAATTCACGATCGCGCATTCTTGCGGTAGGACCTCGCCGAGTGCGCCGAGCCAGGTGCAAAGCAGCGCGATGCCCATGTCGCGCCCACCGGCAGCGCTGGTGAGTACCACCAGACCGGACTGGCGCTCCGGCACCGCGGCAAACAATCCATGCCAGTTGGGCGGGTTGTCACCTGGGTGGTAGACCAGCGTATGGCCACTGTCCGGCAGTGTCTTGAGTGCCATGCCAAGCCCGTACTGCGAGCCTGCAAATATCAAGTCATTTTCCGTGTTGTCCTGAGGGCTGCGGGACAGGTGCGCCAGCGCCGGTCCCAGGGCGCGCCGGCCAATGGGCTCTCCGCAGGGACCCGGCATCAGCGCCGCGACGAAGCGCGCATAGTCGGCCGCGGTCGTCTGCAGTCCGGCGGCGCCGAGCGCTGAGAAGCTTCGTGCCGGCGCCGGCTCACCATTGTCGTCGTAGGTGACTGCCAGGGGCGGTGCATCGTCGGGGCGGTCCGGCATACTGGAGCGGAACATGTCCAGCCGCTGCAGCACCCAGCGCTCGGCGAGGTTCGAGAACTGCTCATTGGCCGTTTGCCGCACCATGAGCTCCGCGAGGGCATAGCCGCCGGCCGAGTAATCGAAGTCGACCCCTGGCCGAGAGACAAGCGCCACCGGCTGATCGTTTGCATCCAAGGCGCCGAGCAGGGACTGATTCAGGGTCTGCAGTGTTTGCGACGGCCCAAAGCCGCCGTAACGAGGAATGGACAGGCCTGCCGTGTGGCTCAGCACTCGGCGCGGGGTGACGAGCGCTGCATCGTAGGGGGATTCGGGCAGATCGCGACCCTTGAGATACTCGCTGACCGGGCTGTCAAGGCTCATTTTTCCCTGCTCTACTAGGTTCAGCAGGGTCCAGGCAGTAACGGGCAAGGTCATGGAGCCCGCCTGAAACACCGTGTCCGGCGAGAAGGGGATGCGCTTTTCAGGTACCGCCCAGCCATACCCGGCGGTCCAGCGCACATGGCCATCGGCGACCAACGCCACTGCGGCCCCCGGTAGATCGTAGCGGCGGATCAGGCCGGGCATTGCCGCCTGGACGGTCGCGAGGGTGATTCGTGCCGTCTCGCGCTCCGCTGCGCCGAAGTCGCAATTGCGCTCCGCGGAGGCGAGGTCGGGGGCGCCGGCGCCGGCCAGGCCGAGGCACAGGGCCGCTGCGGGGAGGAGTGCGCGCTGCTGCATCCGGAAACTGGCTCTGATTCCCAGGTGTTGTGGTTGTGATGGCGCTGGAGAGGACGACCGACTCTGCTTGGACAACGGGTCGGTCTGCCTAGCCCCCAACGCGAACAAGCCGCGCAGTCTAACCCGAGCACTGCCGGCACAGTAGCGTCCGACGCAGGACAAGCAGGCCGTGAGGATATGCCGTTGGCAGCGCAGCGCTGCGGCCCGTCAGCCCCCGATCGGGGCTGCCCGCAGCCGCAGCACCAGGGTGAGCGCGGCCAGCGCAGCGGCTGGCAGCAGCAGCCAGGGCAGCCAGTGCGCGGTGCCCGGGTCCAAGGCCAGAATCAGCCCGACGATGGCAAAGACGATGGCACGGTCGCCCTGGTTCATGGGGCCATCCTCGCGACGCAGCTCGCCCCGGGTGAGCGGTGCGAGGCCCGCGACTTCCGCCAGCAGGCCCAGCACCACCAGCACCACAACGGGCACCGCGGGGACGCCGGGATACAGTGCCAGCGGCAGGTACAGGAGCACGTCACCCGCAGCACCGGTCACTTCCCTCAGCGCCGGATCCGCTGCACGGCCCGACGCCTGTTCGGAAAGCTGGTCCGCTGTCGTCAGGGCGATGGCACGAGTAGCAAGTAACCCCGGCAGCAGAAACAGCACTCCATGCAGCCCGGGCAGGATAACGGGCAGCGTCAGCAGCAACAGGCCCACCAGGGCGGCGCCTGCCAGTACCGCCAAGCGCAATCCGTCCGTACTGATGCCAGCCGCTGCTGCGCGCGATGTGAGTGGCTTGACTGCGAGTTGGAAGCGCTGCCGAACGGATTGTCTGAAGTCCATAGGCCGGCTCCTGCGGTAGGTCCCTGGCCGGTGGCAGCTGCCGGCGCACCCGGCTTACGCTGGCATCCGGCGCACGTGCCCGCATTGTCGCCGCCTTGAGCCGATACCGCCACCCGAACCCCGGACAGCCCGCCATGAGTGCCAGCGCCTCCAGCGCGATCCCGCTACCCCACCACCTTGCGGAACGACTGCGTCCGGTAGCCGATAAACCGCCGACGCCGGGCGGCGAGCTTGTTCTCTATTGGATGCACCACGCCGTGCGCGGACACGACAACCCGGCGCTCGACACCGCCCGCTATGCGGCGGCCGAGCTGGGCCTACCGCTGTTGGTCTATCAGGGACTGGGCGGGCACCATCGGTTCAATGCCGACCGCCATCATGCGTTTATACTGGAAGGCGCTCGGGACGCCCATGCCGAGCTTGCAGCCCAGGATATTCGGGCGGTCTTCCACCTGCCCACCGATCCCGCCGCTGGCCCGTCGCCGTTGCACGCCCTTGGCGCTCGGGCCGCACTCATCTTGACCGAAGACTTCCCCGCACCGCCGTTTCCTGCGTGGACGGCGCACCTCGCGGCGCGCGTCGAAGCACCCGTATGGCGGGTGGATTGTGCCTGTGTGGTGCCCATGCGCCTGCAACCGCGGCGCTTCAAGCGCGCCTTCGAGCTGCGCCGGGCGAATGAGAAATCGTACGCCGAGCGGGTACCGCGGGACTGGCCCGTCTGCGATATCCAGGCGCAAGCCTATACGGGCCCGTTGCCCTTCACGCCGTTGGACTTGCCGAGCGCGGATATTCCGGCACTCTGCGCCGCCTGCGCCATCGACCACAGTTTGCCGCCTGTGGCGCACACCCGCGGGGGTGCCCGCGCCGGATACGCCCGTTGGCAGGCGTTCAAGACCAACGGCCTGCAAAGCTACCACCGCCGCCGTAACGATGCGGCGGAAGCATGGCCCCGGGGCGTGAGCCGTCTCTCGCCTTATCTGCATCACGGCCATGTGTCGGTATTCCGCATTGCCCGCGAGGCGGCGGCCGCAGGCGGCGAGGGCGCCGAGAAGTTCCTCGACGAGCTGCTGGTCTGGCGCGAGCTGGCGCACAACTTCTGCTTCTATGCCGACGACCCCGAGGCTTGGGACAGCCTCCCGGACTGGGCGCGGAGGACGCTTGCGGACCACGCCGGTGACCGCCGCGAGCAGGTGCTCGATCACGAGCGCCTGGCGCGGGGTGCGAGCGGCGACCGGCTCTGGGACCTGGCCCAGCGCTCTCTTCTGGTGCATGGCGAGCTGCACAACAACCTGCGCATGACCTGGGCCAAGGCCATCCCGCACTGGACCGAGTCCCCGGAGCGGGCGCTGGCCGAGCTCATCGATTTGAATCACCGCCACGCGCTGGACGGCTCGGACCCCAACTCCTACGGCGGCCTGCTTTGGACGCTGGGCCTATTTGACAGGCCCTTCACCCCAGAACGCGCGGTGATCGGCACGCTGCGCCCGCGCAGCACGCAGGATCATGCCCGCCGGCTGGATCTGCGGGCCTATGCTCGGCGCGTGCAAAAGCCGGCCGGCGGGGAGCGGCTGCGCATCGCCGTGATCGGCGCAGGCCTGGCCGGGCTCGCGGCGGCGCGCACCCTGGCGGACCAGAACCATGAGGTCGTCGTGGTCGAAAAGTCCCGCGGCCGCGGCGGGCGCGCTGCCACGCGCCGCATGCAGCAGACTGTAGGCGGTGCGGCGGCCGTGGATCACGGTGCGCAGTATTTCACTGCCCGCGATCCGCGCTTTGCCCGCCGTGTCGAGAGCTGGGCGCGGCGCGGCGCGGTGGCACCCTGGACCGCCCGCATCGGTGCTTGGTCCGGAGGCGCCATCATGCCCGCCGGCGACGAGCACACGCGCTGGGTGGGCGCGCCGGGTATGAGCGCCGTCGGGCGCATGCTGGCAGAGGGTCTCGATGTGCGCCTGTCCACACGCGTCGCACCGCCGGTGCATGACGGCGCCGGCTGGATGCTGACCGCCGAGGCCGACGGTGACGCTCCGGGGCCGGCGCTCGGGCGCTTCGACCGGGTGCTGGTGAGCGCCCCCGCCCCGCAGGCAGCGGCATTGCTGCCGGCATCGCCGGCGCTTGCGGCATGCGCCGCCGCTGTCGCCATGGCGCCCTGCTGGACCGTGCTGCTCGGCTTTGCCGCGCCTTTGGATTTGCCTTGGGACGGGCTCTTCGTCAACGGCAGTGCGCTCGGATGGGCTGCCCGCGACAGCAGCAAGCCCGGCCGCCATGGTGAGGTGTGGGTGCTGCACGGTGCTCCAGACTTCAGTCGCGACCACCTGGATGCGAGTCCGGATGCGGTGGTCGTGGCCCTCCACGATGCCCTCGCGGCGGTGGTGGGGCGATCGCTGCCCGGCATCCTGTGGCAAGAGGCACACCGCTGGCTCTACGCGCGTGCTGAGGAGCCGCTCGGCGTCGGCTGCCTATGGGACGCCGCCCGCGGGATCGGCGCCTGCGGCGATTGGTGCGCAGACGGGCGCATCGAAGGCGCCTGGCTCAGCGGCGAGGCACTGGCCGGGCGGGTGCTGGGTAGCGCAGCCGTGGCGGGCTGAAACGTCTTGCGACTCAGCTTTCTGAGTCTCGGGGGGTATAGGCGCCACCGCCTTCCGCCTCCCTGCGGACCTGTCGCGCCGGCGCAGGAATCAGACCCCTTGACGTCTGCTGAAAATGCGCCAAAATTTCAATTGGCACTCCCAAGCGGAGAGTGCTAAAGATTTGTGACGGCGGCGGTGCTGCCGTCCTCGGGTATCGACGCCGGCGGCGCTCTCTGCGGTGCCGGTATCGTTGCCGAGGCACACACCCGGAGGTCTCAGTCGGCGGTTCCCGTCGCCCCACATCGTGCAACCCAAGCTGCGCGTATCAGGCGCAGAGGAGCGTGAGCGATGTTCGGTACCTTCACAGGCCTGCAAGGCAATCTCTTCGACCAACTGGACCGGCTCCAGCGCGAGCTCGACGACACCTTCGGCCTCTGGCCGCAGGCTGCGGAGCTGCGATCGCCTGGCTGGGGCAGCTGGCCTCCCATCAACATCGGTGCGACGCCGGAACGGGTGGATGTCTACCTGTTCGCCCCTGGGCTCGACGCCGCTGAGCTGGACATCTCCATCCAGCAGAACCTGCTCACCATCGCTGGACAGCGTCGCATCGAGCGCGCCGGAGAGCAGCGGTGGTATCGCAGTGAGCGCCACACCGGCGAATTCCGCCGCACCGTGACCCTGCCCGAAGACGTGGACCCGGAGCGCGTGGACGCCACCTACCGCGACGGCGTGCTGCACGTGTCCGTCCACCGGCGTGAGTCGGCGCAGCCGCGGCGCATCACCGTGAGCTGACGCGAAGCCGGCCAGTCTGAGGCACAGCCAATCACCCGATTGCGGAGGACACCCATGAACGCAGAGACCAGCACCACCATGACCGACACTCCTGGCACCACGGCGCGGGCCGTTCAGGACGCCATGCGACCACCGGTGGATATCTTCGAAGACGCCGAGGGCATCACGCTCGAGGCCGACATGCCCGGCGTGTCCAAGGACCGCCTGCATGTGCAGGTGGACGCCAACACCCTGCTGATCGAGGGCGAGGTCCAGATCGACCTCCCCGACACCGCGGAGGCGGTATACGCTGATGTGCGCAGCACTCGGTGGCGCCGCAGCTTCACGCTCAGCAACGAGCTGGAGGCGGACAAGATCGACGCCAGCCTGCGCGACGGCGTGCTGCGGCTGCGCATTCCCAAGCATCCGCAGCAGCGTCCGCGACGCATCGAGGTCAGGGCGACAGGATAGGGCTGAGGGCTGGGCCGGATTTGGCCCTCGGCCGCTGCCCGTGCCCCCAGCCCGTGAGCCGCAGCCATGGGCGGATGGGTAGACTCCACCCGCCCAGGCGTTGTTCATGATCGAGAGGAGGTAACCACCATGACAGCACTGCAACAACTTCGCGAAGGCTTCAACCAGGCGTGGGGTCGTGTCGTGGAGGGCTGGGAGCAGCTCTCCCGGCAGGCTTCCGGCGCCATGACCAAATTCACCGGCGGGCGTGAGAAGAGCGGGCGTGAGGCCCGGGAGCTTGCCGAGCGCAGCACCGGCTGGGGCCTGCTCGCCGCCGAGGTCTTCGACGACGACGACCGAGTCGTGGTGCGTGTGGAGGCGCCGGGCATGAGCAAGGACGACATCCAGCTCGAGGTCCAGGACGACTTTCTCATCGTAAGCGGCGAGAAGCACGTCGCTCGGGAGCGCACCGAGGGCCGCTGGCACGTGAACGAATGCGCCTACGGCGCCTTCCAGCGCGTCGTGCCGCTGCCCGACACTGTAGACACCGGCAAGGCCGACGCCAGCTACAAGAACGGCGTGCTCCGCGTCGAGCTGCCCAAGGCCGAAAACCGACGACGCCGCGTGCAGGTCGCCGTGCACTGAGTCCGGTCAGCCGGCGTCCTCGAGCGCCGGCATCTTGACGGCCGCGTCCATACCGGGCACGACGCCCCGCGCCACCGAACTTTTACCCCTGCTGAAACCCTTCGTGTCCTCCATCAGCTGCGGCGGGTAGTTGCTGTACCCGATATCAAGCGTCGGCAATGTCCAGGCGTCACTTGACGCGATCGAGTCGGACTGCGAACCGGTCGATCCGGACGCGGTATTGAGACTTGCCAAAACTGCAGGGTAGCCAATCGATCACAGTAACAACTGCCGAATGTCCCCAAGCAGGCCCGCGAGCAGCGTCGTGAAGCGCACGCCGTCGGCGCCGTCGACAACGCGGTGGTCGTAGGACAGGGAAAGGGGCAGCATCAGGCGCGGCGTGAAGCGCTCGCCGTTCCAGACGGGCTTCATTTCGGAGCGCGCCACGCCGAGGATGGCCACTTCCGGGGCGTTGACGATGGGCGTGAACGCCGTGCCGCCGATGCCGCCGAGGCTCGAGATGCTGAACACGCCGCCCTGCA
Source organism: Thiohalocapsa sp. (assembly GCF_019695415.1). Classification (GTDB taxonomy): domain Bacteria; phylum Pseudomonadota; class Gammaproteobacteria; order Chromatiales; family Chromatiaceae; genus Thiohalocapsa. The sequence goes on along the minus strand of NZ_JAIFKJ010000220.1, from coordinate 1,114 downwards.
TGTCGCCTGGCAGGAGCTTGCCGTCGCGGGCCTTGCCGCTCAGCTCCATCAGCTCTCGGGCCAAGTCGAAAATCCCCTTCTTGTCCACGTCCCGCAGCACCGGCACCACCAGCCCGTTGGGCGTGTCCACGGCGACGCCGATGTGAGTGTAGTGCTTCATGATCAGGCTCTCGCCGTCCGGGGCGAGGGATGCCTTCAGCGTCGGCATCTGCGCCAGCGCCCCGGCGACTGCCTTGAGCAGGAAGGGCATGAAGGTGAGCTTCACGCCCGCCTCCTCAGCCGCCGCCTTCTGCGCCTTGCGGAAGGCCTCCAGCTCGGTGATGTCGGCCTCGTCGAACTGGGTGACATGCGGCACCGTGAGCCACGCCCGGTGCAGATGGGTGCCGCTCAGCTTCTTGATGCGCGACAGGGGCTGGGTCTCGACCTGGCCGAACTTACTGAAGTCCACCTCCGCCGCCGCCGGCAGCTGGAAGGGCAGCCCGCCTGCGGGTGCCGCCGGGGCGCCGGCGGAGAGGGCCTGCTTAACGAAGGCCTGGACGTCGTCCTTCAGGATGCGGTTCTTGCGTCCGCTGCCTTTCACGCGGGTCAGATCCACGCCGAGCTCGCGGGCGAAGCGGCGCACCGCCGGGCTCGCATGCGGCGTGCGGCCGCTGGCGATGGCTTGCATGTCCGCCGGGCGCGGCAAGACCGGGGCCTTGCGGCGCTCGGACTCGCCGGGGAGTGGGCCAGCCGGCACGGGGGTGTCGGGTTTGGGTATGGCCGCAGGCGCCTGGACGGACTCGGTCTCCTCGGCGGAGCTGTTCGGCTCGCCGTCGCCCGGCACAGGCTCTGCGGTACCCTGCAGCGTCATCAGCAGGTCGCCCTGGTTGACCTGGTCGCCGACCTTGACGCTCACAGATTCCACCTCACCCGCAGCGGGCGAGGGGATTTCCATGGTGGCCTTGTCGGACTCCAGCGTCAGGATGGACTGATCCACGGCCACCTGGTCGCCGGGGGCCACCAGCACCTCGATGACGGGGATGTCGGTGAAGTCGCCGATGTCCGGCAGTTGGATAGGGATGGAGGACGCGGTCTCTGGGCCCGCTGCCGAGGGCTCCGGCGCCGCTGCTGGGGC
>NZ_JAIFKJ010000555.1 GCF_019695415.1 Thiohalocapsa sp. | reverse complement strand
CTCGGGCACGAGCGACGCACCTCGCTTACCCGAAAACCCATGCGCGACGGGTATATCAACAGCCATGGGCCGCCACGTGGAAGCGAGCCATCAAACCGGAGCTTCAAAACCATGCGAACAGTCTCTCTCGCGCTCGTGCTGCTGCTTGGCGCGACGACGCCGGCGGCAGCCGGGGTCTATGAGCACGTCCTCGACAACGGGCTCAAGGTGCTGGTGAAGCCCGACCGCCGGGCGCCCATCGTCACCTCCCAGGTCTGGTACAAGGTGGGCTCCAGCTACGAGCCTGGGGGCATCACCGGTGTCTCGCACGTGCTGGAGCACATGATGTTCAAGGGCACCGAGAACCTGGCGCCAGGGGAGTTCTCGCAGATCATCGCCGAGAACGGAGGAGACGAGAACGCCTTTACCGGCACCGACTACACCGCCTACTTCCAAACCCTTGCCGCGGACCGCCTGGAAGTCTCCTTCGAGCTGGAGGCCGAGCGCATGCGTCGGCTGACTCTGCCGGAGGAAGAGTTCGTCAAGGAGCTGGAAGTGGTCAAAGAGGAGCGCCGCCTGCGCACCGACGACGACCCGCAGTCGCTCACCTACGAGCAGTTTCAAGCGGTAGCCTACCAGGCCTCGCCGTACCGCAACCCCATCATTGGCTGGCCCAGTGACCTGGAGACCATGCAGGTGGAGGACCTTCGGGGCTGGTACCAACAGTGGTACGCGCCAAATAACGCCACCGTCGTAGTGGTGGGTGACGTAGATCCGGAGGCGGTGTTCGCTTTGGCCGAGAAGCACTTCGGTCCGCTGGAGGCGGAGCCGGTGGTTCCGCCCAAGCCTCGCAGTGAGCCCGAGCAGCGCGGTGAGCGCCGGCTGGTGGTCAAGGCGCCGGCGAAAGAGCCCTATCTCATCATGGGCTACAAAGTGCCTGTCCTCGCCAATGCTGACGCGGACTGGGAGCCCTACGCACTGGAAATGCTCGCATCTGTGCTAGACGGCGGCGCCAGTGCCCGGTTCAGCCGTGAGCTGGTACGTGGCGAGCGCATCGCCGCCAGCGCCGGTGCCGGCTACAGTGCTTTCACCCGGCTGCCCGGATTGTTCCGCCTGAGCGGCACCCCGGCCAAGGGCCACAGTGTCGACGAGCTGGAGGCGGCGCTACTGGACCAGATCGAGCGCGTGCAGACCGAGCTGGTCTCGCCGGAAGAGCTGGCACGCATCCGCACCCAGTTGATCGCCGGCAAGGTCTACGAGAAGGACAGCGTCTTCTACCAGGCCATGCAGCTCGGTCAGCTGGAGACCGTCGGTCTCGGCTGGGAGCTGGTGGACGAGTACGTGGAGCGGCTGTCGGCGGTGACGCCTGAGCAGATCCGCGACGTGGCCCGCAACTATCTCGTGCCGGAGGTACGCACTGTCGCCCGGTTGGATCCGCAGCCGCTCGACGGCGCGGCGCGCACCGCCCGCGACACCACCACCACTGGAGCCCTGGCCCATGCACGCTAACCACAAGACACGCCGGCGCGCCGCCCTGCTGGCCGCCGTATGCCTGACAGCTGGACTGATTGCACCCGCCGCGGCGACACCGAACATCGAGACTTGGCGTACGGAGTCCGGCGCGGAGGTGCTGTATGCTCCTGCGCCCGACCTGCCCATGGTGGACGTGCGCATCGCTTTCGATGCCGGCAGCGCCCGGGACGGGCATCTGCCCGGCCTCGCATCCCTCACGGCCAATATGCTCACCGAAGGCGCCGGCGGGCTGGATGCGGACACCATCGCCGAGCGTGTCGAGGCAGTCGGCGCCGAGCTCGGCACCGGTGCCGGCCGTGACATGGCCTACGCGAGCCTGCGCAGCCTGACGGAGCCGGAGACGCTCAGTACGGCGGTGGAGATCCTTACCAAGGTGCTCGCGGCGCCGGAATTCCCGCCCGAAGACCTGGAACGCGTGCGCGCCAACACCTTGGTGGGTCTCCGCCAGCAGGAACAGGACCCGGGCAGTGTCGCCAGCCGCGCGCTCTATCACGCCGTCTACGGCGAACACCCCTATGCCTCCGACCCGGACGGCAACCGCGAGAGCGTCGCGGCCATCAGTCGCGCCGATTTGGTGCGCTTCCATGGCCGTTACTACACGGCGCCCAACGCCACCGTGGCCATCGTCGGAGACCTCGATCGCGCCCAGGCGGAAGTGCTGGCGGAGGTGCTGACAGCGGGCCTGCCCCGGGGCGAGCCCCCGGCGCCCCTGCCGCCGGTGGCGGACCTGACCGCCGGTGCTGTGCAGCGCATCGCCTTCCCGTCCAGCCAGACGCACCTCTACATGGGGCAGCCCGGCATGCGCCGTGGCGACCCGGATTACTTTCCGCTCTACGTGGGCAACCACATACTCGGCGGCAGCGGGCTCGTGTCCATTCTGATGGACGAGGTCCGGGAGCGGCGCGGCCTGTCGTACTCCGCTTACAGCTATTTCGCCCCCATGGCCGAGCGCGGGCCCATGGTGATGGGCCTGCAAACCAAGAATGCCCAAGTCGAAGAGGCGCGCGGGGTCATGCTGGATACCCTGGAGCGCTTCGTCGAGCAGGGCCCGACAGCGGAAGAGCTGGATGCGGCCATCAAGAACATCACCGGCGGCTTTCCGCTGCGGATCGCGAGCAACGGCAAGATCGTACAGTACCTGTCCCTGATCGGCTTCTATGACCTACCGCTCGACTACCTCGATCGCTTCACCGAGCGGGTGAGCGCCGTCACCGCCGAGCAGATCCGCGACGCCTACCGCCGGCGCGTGCACCCGGAGCATCTCGCCGTCGTGATGGTGGGCGGTGATGGGGGTGATGCATCGGCGCCCGTCGCAAGGGCCGACGCTGCAGCGGACACGGCGCAGCAGGCCGTCGACAGCGCCCCATCAGCGGATGCGACGGCGCCGGCTGCGGCGGTGACGCCGGCGGTCGGTGGCGAGGGCTAGCGGCGGGCGCTCGGGCGGTGGCGGGCATGCAGACCGCTCGCGGCGCGGCGGGCCGGCCCTGGGAGTGGCGCATCGCGGCGGGGCCGGTCAGCTACGCATCATCGGCGGGCGGCTGCGCGGGCGCCGGCTGCCGGTGCCGCAGCAGCCCGGGCTTAGGCCCACCACCGACCGGGTGCGGGAGACACTGTTCAACTGGCTTGCCGCCGACATTCCCGGCAGCCGCTGCCTGGACTGCTTCGCCGGCGCTGGTGCACTGGGCTTTGAGGCCTTCTCTCGCGGGGCGGGCGAGGTTTGGCTCATCGAGCAAGCCCCAGGCGTTGCCGCCCGCCTTTGCGCTAACGCCGAGACACTGCGAACAGCGGCGGCCCAGGACCGGCAAATGCCGGCCGCCCGTCTGGAAGTGGTGCAGGCCGACGCGCTGCGCTGGCTCGCATCACACCCGCCGGCACCCTTCGACATCGTATTTCTCGATCCACCCTTCCGCGATTCTGTGATATCCGAGGCCTGCGGGCGCTTGGCGGCTGGCTGGCTGGCGCCGGGCGCTGCCGTCTATATCGAGACGCCCTCCAACGAGCCCATGCCGGCGCTGCCGACACACTGGCAGGTGGTTCGGGAGCGCACCGCGGGCCAGGTGCGTTATGCGCTGGCGCGTGCAGCATCGGAATGAACGGCCGTCGCGCCGACCGACGGCGCGGCCAAGCTGCGGCAGTCCAGTCTGCTATGCTCTGCAACCATTGCGACGTCGGTGCCCGAGGCAGGCGTCGTTGCTCGCTCACCCGAAGCCTGTCATGCCCCGATGCGCAGCGTCGTCTATCCAGGTACCTTTGATCCCATCACCAACGGCCATACGGATCTGGTGGCCCGCGCTGCGCACCTCTGTGACCGCGTGGTGGTAGCGGTCGCCCGGGAAACGGACAAGTCGACCACCTTCGACACTGACGAGCGCGTCGCCTTGGCGTGCGAGGTCTGCCGGGGCGTCGGCAACGTGGAGGTGGTGGCCTTCTCGGGGCTGTTGGTGGAGTTCGCCCGGCAGATGCAGGTGCACGTCATCATGCGCGGCCTGCGCGCCGTCTCGGACTTCGAATACGAATTCCAGCTCGCCGGCATGAACCGCCGCATGGCCCCTGACATCGAGACCCTGTTCCTCACCCCAGCGGAGCAGTACGCCTATATTTCCTCATCGCTGGTGAAGCAGATTGCGCGCCTCGGCGGCGATGTGTCCGCCTTCGTGCCGCCGGCCGTCCATGCTGCATTGCGAAAGCGGTTTGGATAAACTGCCGGCCATCCCAATGTGCCGCCGCGAGAGCCAAGCTCGAACAGCCAAGCTACCTCAGGAGTATCGCCATGGCCCTGCTGATTACCGACGAGTGCATCAACTGCGACGTCTGCGAGCCCGAGTGCCCCAACGGCGCTATCTCGCAGGGGGAAGAGATCTACGTCATCGAGCCCGACCTCTGCACCGAGTGCGTCGGCCACTACGAGACCTCGCAGTGCGTCGAGGTCTGCCCGGTCGACTGCATTATCGTCGACCCCGATAACACGGAAACCGAAGAAGAGCTGCGCGCCAAGTATGAGCGCATTACCGGTGAATCCGGCGGCTGACCGCGTGCGCGCGCGCTCTGCGCGCACCTGCATCAAGGCTCCCGTGCGGAGCCTTTTTTCTGCGCTGCCGGCGCAGCATCGCGCCAGGCCCAAGCCTCTCTCCACAAGGTCCGGCGATGTTTTGTTCCGCCTGATCGTCTTTGCATTGCTGACGTGGTCTGTCGCGTCCACGGCGGGCTCCCGGCCTCCTGCTGCAGCGGTGGCGAGCGCGCATCCGCAAGCCACCGCCGCCGGCGTCGAGATCCTGCGCGCGGGCGGCAACGCCTTCGATGCGGCCGTCGCCGTGAGCGCGGCGCTCGCCGTTGTGGAGCCCTACAGCTCGGGACTCGGCGGCGGCGGCTTTTGGCTACTGCATCTGGCGGATTCTGGTCGGGACGTCATGGTGGATGGCCGTGAGCGGGCACCGCTGGCGGCGACCGCGGACATGTACCTGGATGCCAACGGGCGGTTCGTTCCCGAGCGCGCCCTAAACGGTGCCCTTGCCGCCGGTATCCCCGGTGCGCCTGCAGCCTTGGTGCACATTGCCGAGCCCTACGGGCCGCTGCCCCTGGCGGGGGGGCGAACCGTCCAGGAGTGCTGGTTCAACTGGATCAGCGGCTAGGGCGCATTGGCGGCTTGGGTGCGTATGGTCGGGCGGATCAGGTGGCCAACCGGTTCCTCACCGACGAAATTGAACAGCTTCAGGTCACCGCCGTGTTCATGCCCACCATCTTTCTGGGCATTGCCGCCTTTTTGCTGAATATCGTGCTGTCGCGCATCATCAGCACCCAGCGGGATCAAATTGCCGTGCTCAAAGCCTTTGGCTACAGCAACCAGGCGGTGGGGTTGCATTACCTGAAGCTGGTGCTGCTGATTACCCTGGTGGGTGGGGCGATCGGCACGGGGCTGGGGC
>NZ_JAIFKJ010000334.1 GCF_019695415.1 Thiohalocapsa sp. | reverse complement strand
ATGGAAGCACGGGGGGCCGCGCGGACCTACTCGATCCGGGGCGGTTCCTGGCGACTCTAACCGACCTGCTCGTGGTTGCGGACGGTGAGGTCGAAAACTTTGCCACCGTGGTGTAGGGCACGCTCGACAAGCGCACCGGCGAGGCGGTGATCGCGCTTGCGGGCCATCCGCTGCCGCTGTTGCTCCGGGAGGCTGGGGCGGTCGAGAGTCTGCGCCCGGGCGGGCTGCCGGTAGGCATGTTTCCTCAAATGACCTACGAGCCGCAGCGCCTGAGTCTCGACACCGGCGATCGGCTGATTCTGCATTCGGACGGCGTCACCGAGTGCCGCAACCCGCTGGGCGACGTATTCGGCGACGAGCAGCTCCGTGCTGTCAGCGCCGAGGCCGCCGGCCGCAGTGCTGCGGACCTGGTTACCGTCCTCGAGACACGATTGCGGGACTGGCGCGGTACAGCGGAATTCGAGGACGATGTGTCGATCCTGGTGCTGGAGCGACCAGCGAGCCGAAGCGGCGAATGAGCCCAAGCACGAAGTTCCGGAAAACACCGATGAAGACCAAGGTTCCCGTCGCGCCCGCGAGCCCTGGCAACGGCAGAGCGCCTTCTGTCGGTGCTGCCGAGAGCCTGGCGGTGCCTATCGCGCTGAGCAGCGACCCCGCGGACGTCGCGCAACTGCAGACCCGCCTATCGGCCTGTGGTGAAGAGGCCGGACCCGACCAGCTGGCCGCCTTTCATGGGATCTGTGCAATCGTCGAGGCGGTCAACAACTGTATCGAGCATGCTTACGGCGGGGAGGCCGGACAGCCGATCTCGTTGTTTTGGGAGAGACGCGCGGATGCGATCGTCGTCGAGATCCGTGATCGAGGAAGACCTGCCCCAACACCCTTGCCGGACCACGAAGCTGCCTTGGACGCGGAATCCGGCCGGGGATGGCATATCATCCGCGAATGGACCGATTCGGCTGTCCTCTCCGCGCAAGGCGACGAGAACGTGCTGACTTTGATGCGCAGGCTTTAGTTTACGTTGTCTAGCCCCACTGCGCTGACTTTTGCCGGAGAAGAGAATATGCAGCTCGAGCATCGCACCGAAAACGATATCGACATCGTCAAGCTGCCGGAGCGGCTGATGATGGCCAACGCCGCCGCTGCGCGGACCACGCTGAAGGGGATCATTGGCCAAGGAAACGGCAAGCTCATCGTGGACTTGACGGACACGAACTTCATGGATTCCAGCGGCCTCGCCGTGCTGGTGAGCGCCCTGCAGGCGGCCCGCAAGCAGGGCGGGGACGTGCATCTCGTCGGCATGGGCACTAACCTGCAAGCGCTGTTCGAGCTCACTCGATTGCATACCGTGTTCCAGATCTTCGACGACGAGGCGGCGGCAGCGCGGGCCTTTAACTGAGAGACGACCGCAGATGACCGAGACAAACACCAAGGCCCCTTCTTTGGGCAACGGCGGGAACAGGCCTCGCAGCCGCTGCAGTATCAGGCCAACCTCAGGCTTCTGATCAGAGGAATGGGTCGAGTGCAGACGGACCGCAGCGTAGTCTACAGATCGAGTGCGCCCAGATCGGGCGGGAGTAAGAGTATGATGCGCGGGATTAGGCGGGTGCTGCGGTGGCTGGCCTTTGAGCGCGGTATCGCGAAGGGTCTCTATCGGCGGATTTGCAAGCCGAGCGGAGAAGAGCTGGGGGATTTCCTAAGGCGGCATGGACATTTCGCACATATCGGAGAGCATGTCAGCTTGCGTCCCTGGACGAACATTCCGGACCCACAATACGTCAGCATCGGAAATAACGTACAGCTGACCAATTGCT
>NZ_JAIFKJ010000151.1 GCF_019695415.1 Thiohalocapsa sp. | reverse complement strand
CGACGAAGGGTTTCATGTAGATGAAGGGGATCGATCCGTAGATCGTCACCAGCAGGAAGATGTCGCGTAGTCCCATGACTCAGACGCGCCCCATGTCAGCGCTTAGTGTCGCGGTGGTAGACGCTGGGACATGGCTGACGACGTAGCGGTACTTGCCCGATTGCTCGCGCGGGATCTCCGCCACGTGCTCGATGGTGATCTGCACATCGCGACCGAGTCGGCGGTTGAACTGGGCTTTGATCTCCCCGACCGAGTTCTCCGCCAACGGCTCGCCGGAGGTCACCAGCACGCGAGTGTGGGACAGTGACTCCTGAACGATCTTGAACTGATCGATGGCGGGGATATCCCGCAGGACATAGATCAGCGCGAGGCCGTGCATGATGGTGCCGTCCGCAGCAACGACGAAGTCCGTGGAGCGCCCCTCGATACGCCCAAGCACCGGCAAACCGCGCCCGCAAGGACAGGGGTCCGCATCCAATGCTCCGACATCCCCAGTGCGATAGCGGATGAATGGGAAGTCCGCCGTCGCCAGGTGGGTCACCACGATTTCGCCGCTCTGCCCCATCGGCAGCGGCTGGCCCTCGGCGTCCAGGATCTCGACAACAATGTCCTCGGCGCTGATGTGCAGCCGCCCCTCGGGGCAAGCGTGGGCGATGAAGCCTGCGTCCCGGCCGCCGTAGCCGTTGGCCACGGGACAGCCGAAGACGCGCTCGATGGCCTGGCGCTGATGGTCATAGAGCTGCTCAGAGGTGACAAAGGCTACGCGGATGCCGAGTCCATCGAGCGGTACACTCGCCTGTTCCGCATGGCCTGCGATCAGCGCCAGTGAGGAGGGATAGCCGAAGAGCATGCGCGGGCGAAAGTGGCGGATCTCGGTGATGAACCGGTCCAGGTTCTGCGGCGACAGCTCGAAGGCAGGCAGCAGCCGGGTGCGAAGCAGCTTGTCCCGCAGGCTGCGTAGTCGATCCTGGGCGCCAAGCTCGATGGGGGAGCCCCAGACGACAATCTCCGGGTCGCCGATGTCGACACCCCACCATCGCGTCGCCCGCCACTTGGCAGCCACATCGTGGCTGACACGGTCCTTGCCAATGTAAAACACCAAGGGCTCCCCCGTGGAGCCGCCGGTGTTGAAGCGCACGAGTCGGCTGGCGTCGCGGGCCCTGAGCGCTTCGGTGTGTGCGCGGATGGTCGCTTTGTCCATGAGCGGCAGCCGTCGCAACCCATCCAGGTCTTGCACGTCGCTTGGCGTTAGGCCCAGGCTGTCGAACAGGTGCTGAACATAGGGGACGCGTGCATGGGCCTCCCGCATGAAGCGGGCGAGCCGTTGGCCCTGCAGCCTCAACACATCGGCCCGCGGCAACCACTGCGTTTGCTCGAGCTGCCGCCGGACGGCGACTGTGTGGTGTCCCTTGGCCCACTCATGGAGGGGAAACAGCGCACTACTGGCCAAGCGGGTGTAGAGATCGGCCATCAGCGCACCGGTTCGCTGTCGGTGAGCGCCGCAGGCACCTGCGGCGAAGCCCCCAGCACATGGGCGTAGACGTCACGATAGCGGGCGACGCTGCGCGCCCAAGTCCGCTCCTCTTCCACAAAGCGCCGCCCCGCTGCACGTTGTGCAGCCCAAGCCCCACGCTGCACGAGCATGGTGGACACCATAGCTGCCAGCGCGTCGACGTCGCCCGCGGCGAAAAGCCGACCTGTCACGCCATCGCGAATCAGCTCCCGATGCCCCCCCACGTCCGAGGCCAACACCAGCTTGCCTTGCGCCATTGCCTCCAGGGGCTTGAGCGGGGTCACCAGGTCCGTCAGCCGCATGGAGCGGCGCGGATACAACAGGATATCCACAAGGCTGTAGTAGCGGTGCACGGCATCGTGCGGCACACGCCCGGTGAAGTGCACCCGCGCCCCGAGACCGAGCGTCTCGACCAGCTCCCGCAGCCGAGGCTCCTGCGGACCGCCGCCCACCAACAACAAATGCGGCGCAGGCTGTGCCTCTGAGCGGTTGGCGAGGCGGGCCATGGCGGCGACCGCGAGGTCGAGCCCTTCGTAGGCATAGAAGGAGCCGATAAAACCAAGGACGGGCGCATCGCCGAGGCCGAGCTGCGCCGCCAGGGCGTCATCCCGGGGTACGTCGAGCAGGAAGCGCTCGGCGTCGACGGCATTCGGGATCACCGTGAGTTTGGCGGGGGCAATGCCGCGGGCGGCAATATCCGCCCGCAAGCCCTCGCAGATGCAGGTGACGGCGTCCGCCCTGCGGAACACGCGGGTCTCCATGGCGCGCGCGAGACGATAGCGCAGATCGCCCTCGCGACTGGTACCGTGGTCGACCGCGGCGTCCTCCCAAAAGGCCCGGCACTCGTAGACCACCGGCAGGCCGCGACGGCGGCCCACGCGAAGCGCGGCTAGGCCGTTCAGCGCCGGCGAGTGCGCGTGGAGCAGGTCCGGCCGCTCAGCGGCGACGGCATTATCGAGCCGACGCGCCAAGTCTGCCACGCCGCGCCATTGATTGAGCACGGGCAGTCGGGCTACCGGCCCGGTGGGCGGTGGAGTCCGATGAAAACGCAGGCCTTCGATGGTCTCGACGGGTGAAGCGGTTGCCCCCTGCTTGCCTGAGGTGACCTGCACCGTCTCCCAGCCCAACGCCGCCTGCTGCCGGAGAATGGCGCGGGTGCGAAAGGTGTAACCGCTGTGTAGCGGGATGGAGTGATCGAGGACGTGCAGGATTTTCATGTTAGGCCGCTTCCGCGCGCGCAGGCTCCCCAGCGCCCTCGCGCTTCAGGAAGGCCTCGAACATCAGCAGGCTCCAGAGTGCGGCGCTGTAATCGCGCCGCCCGCTGTCGTGGGTGTCCAGCAGGTGCACGAGGAAGCCACGCTCGAAGAGTCCGGTGTCGGCGAGCTGCGGCCCCAGCAGTGAGGCACGCACCCGCTCGCGCAGCGGGCCACGGAACCAGGCCGCCAGCGGCACCGCAAAGCCCGTCTTCGCGCGGTATAAGAGGTCGGCGGGCAGATGCGCGCGCAGCGCCGACTTGAGTAGGTGCTTGCCGTCGCGGTCTTTGAGCTTGAGATCGGGGGGCAGCCCCGAGATCCACTCTACCAGCTCGTGATCGAGCAGCGGCACCCGCACCTCCAGGGCGTGCGCCATGCTCGCACGGTCGACCTTGGTGAGGATGTCGTCCACCAAGTATGTCTTCATATCCAAGTATTGCACCAGGGACAGCGGATCGTCGGTCGGGCTCCGAGTGGCATGCCGACGCAGGACTTCCACGGCGCTGTACCCCTGCAGGCACTGTTTGAAGGCGGGGCTGTACAGTTGCTCGCGCAGGTTGTCATCGAGCACCGCGATGATATTGAAGTAGCCCGCCACTGCATCTCGAGCCATCGCTTGGAAAGTGGCCTTTGCACGCAGAAAGCGCGGTGCCCGATACAACGGCGGGTACAAGCGTCCAAGGGGCCCAAACAGCCCGCGACGCAGGTTGAGCGGCAACAGGTTGCGCAGGCGCTGCTCGTCCAGGTGCCACTGGTAGCGCCGATAGCCCGCCAGGTTTTCATCGCCGCCATCCCCGGACAGCGCCACAGTGACCTGCTCCCGGGCGAGACCGCAAAGCAAGTAGGTAGGCAGTGCGGAGCTGTCGGCGTAGGGCTCGTCGTAGAGCCTCGACAAGGTGTCAAGCAGATCGAAGCGGTCGGGGTCCAGCTGTCGGGTGCGATGCTCCGTGTGGTAACGGCGCGCCACCTGCTCCGCATACCTGGACTCGTTGAAGGCCGGATCACCGAAGGCGATGGAGCAAGTATTCACCGGACCAGCATTGGTATCGTCCATGATCTGCGCCATCATCGCCACCACGGCGCTCGAGTCCACGCCACCCGACAAGAAAGCCCCCAGCGGGACCTCTGCGATGAGCCGCACGCGCACCGCTTCGTGCAGGCGCGCCAGCAGCTCTTCGCCAACAGCGCCCGCGTCGAGGGGGGTATGTTTAACCGCGAAGGGCACATCCCACCAAGCCTCGGGCTCGGGGCGGGGGCCGCCGCGGCGCACCCTGAGTGTGTTCCCCGCCGGCAGCTTGTGCACACTGGCGAATATCGTCTTTGGCTCAGGCACATAACCGAACGCGAAGTAGTCTTCGACGGCGTCGGGCGCGATGCTGCGCGGCAGCGCCGGATGCTGCTGCAAGGCCTTGAGCTCGGAAGCGAAGATGAGGCTCCCGTCGGCAAGCCAGGCGTAGTGCAGAGGCTTGATACCGAGCCGATCCCGAGCCAAGAACAACGTCTGGCGCGCACGGTCCCAGAGGCCAAAGGCGAACATGCCGCGGAAGCGCTCGACACAGCGCTCGCCCCATTCCTCCCAGGCGTGGACGATGACCTCGGTGTCGCTGTGGGTACGGAAGCGGTGCCCACGCGCGCTGAGCTCCGCAGCCAGGGACTGGAAGTTGTAGATCTCGCCGTTGTAGACGACGACGACGCTCTCGTCCTCATTGAACAGCGGCTGGCGACCGCCCGACAGATCGATTATGGACAGTCGGCGATGCCCAAGGCCGACGCCGGCTTCGAGGTGCAGACCATGTTGATCAGGCCCGCGATGCGCCTGCGCGTCGTTCATCCGACGCAGCAGCTCGCCAGACACGGGCGCCGCGGGGTCGCCCATGAGAATGCCGGTGATCGCACACATGCTGCGCTGGCAAGCCTGATCCGAAGGCGCGGCAAGCCGGCGCCTTAGGGCGTCACCTGCAATGCGCGCGAGACCTCGGCGTCGACGGCCGGCAACATGGTCTCGAGGAAGGCCGTCAGAACGCCGGCCGCCTCCTCCGGTCTTTCGTCATAGGGCGCTGCGACGGCCACGAGTGCGGCTTCGCCGCGATTGCCAGACAGCCGCGACTTGGCCTCAAGCAGCTTGGCGAGGTACGGATTGGCGGTGCGGTGGTCGCCAACGAGATACCAAGTCCAGACCAAAAGCCGCTGCCCTCGGTGGGAAGATAAGTGGTGCTCTTCGAGCGCGAGCTCGCCAGTCGGGAGGGCAATGCGGCGCGGCCGCACCATCGTATCGCTCCAGACCGGGTGCTGCTGCTCGATCATCACGTTAGCGGAGGTCACTAGCTCAGCCCCCTGGCGCTGGGTGCGGTAGACACCCAGGTAGAGGCCGATGGGCACGTCGCTGTCGCCGGCTTCGGCGCGATAGAAGGCGTACACACTGCCATCCGTACCCACCACCCGCGGCCGCCAGTCCCAAGCCTCGGCGCCCGGCTCGGCACCGGGCTCGAGCGTCCAGCCCGCCGCGCGCGGCGGACGCAGGTCCACCGGCGCCACCTCGCCGCCGTGGTCAGTCAGCGCCCAGGCCGCCGCAGGCCAAAACAGCGCTGCCGCCGCCAGCAGTGACAATAGGCGCACTGCGCCCCGGCGGGTGATGGGCTGCGGCGGCGTCGGTGCCGGCATCGGCGTCGCG
>NZ_JAIFKJ010000005.1 GCF_019695415.1 Thiohalocapsa sp. | reverse complement strand
CGTTACCTCGTGTTTGTTCTGTTCTTGTGTTTTGTATGGAGCGGGGTCCCACCTGTATTTCACCTATCATCTGCGGCGGCAGCGTCAGAGGTGTATAAGAGCCGGCGGACGACCCGGGCGCGGGGCTTTTTCCGGTATCGCGCAACCCCGAATATACGGTCAGCCGGCCGGTCACGCCCGAAGACGTCGCTACAACCTACAACAACTTTTATGAGTTCGGCTCGCACAAGCGCATTTCGTCCGCCGCGCAGGCGCTGCCGATTCGGCCGTGGGAAATCGCCATCGCGGGCGCGGTGGAAAAGCCCTTCAAGATCGGCATCGACGAGCTTTTGAAAAAGATGCCGCTGGAAGAGCGCATCTACCGCCTGCGCTGCGTCGAGGCGTGGTCGATGGTGATCCCGTGGAACGGCTTCCCGATGAGGGCGCTGCTCGGCTTCGCCAAGCCGCTCGGCAAGGCGAAATACGTGAAGATGCAGACCTTCATGAAGCCGGATGTCGCGCGCGGACAGCGCCAGCACTGGTATCCGTGGCCCTACACCGAGGGGCTGACGATCAAGGAAGCCGCGCACGACCTGTCGTTCCTCGTGACAGGCATGTACGGCAAGCCCGTGCCGCGGCAAAATGGCGCGCCGCTGCGCCTGGCGGCGCCGTGGAAGTACGGCTTCAAGTCGGTGAAGTCGATCGTCCTGTTCGAGTTCACCGAAGAGCGCCCGACCACCTTCTGGGAAGAGATCGCGCCGTCCGAATACGGTTTCTGGGCCAACGTGAACCCGGACGTGCCGCATCCGCGCTGGAGCCAGGAGACCGAAGAGGTCGTCGGCACCGACAAGCGCATCCCGACGCAGATCTATAACGGCTACGGGGACTACGTCGCCGACCTCTATCAGGGGATGGAGGGCGAGCGCCTGTTCATGTAGCCCGGCCGATAATTCTTGATAGGTCTTGTCAGGTTCTCATATTCTGGCGGGAGTGCGTTAACGCCAAGTCAGGAGGCAAGGTTGGGCAAAAAGGGCGACAAACTCCCTTCTCCATGCATCGATATTTGCAAGGACAAGCGCGGCGTGTGCGTCGGCTGCGGCCGGACGAAGAAGCAGAAGAAGTCCTGGAAGGACGCTGGCAGCGACCGCGCGCGTGAAGCGCTGGTCCTTGAATGCGCCGAAGCGGCAAAGTCGCTGGGCATCTATGAGTTCTGGGCCGGCGAATACCGCCGCAAATGCCGCAAGAAGGGGCGCGAGTGCCCGCTTGACCAGCTTGAGATGGAGGCCGAGGCGGCGCAGAGCTGACGCCTGAGCCCCTGCCCGGACCGCGCCTCTTCCGCCGCGGCATGCGGCGCGATCAGCGCCGCTGCCACCAGCCGCGCCGGCGCTGACGCTGTTCCTTGCGCTCCGGCTCGCCTTCGGCTGTAACGGTTTCCTTTTCGGGGGCGCTGCGCTCGGGCTCTGGCTCACGCATCCCAGGTGTTTCAGCCGGGGGCTGCTCCTGCTGCGCGGGCATCTCGACGACCTCGGCGGGCTGCGCCTCTGGTTCAGCCGCCGCTTCCGGCTCGGCGGGCTCTGCCGCCTTTTCGATCTCGGAAACATCGGCAGCGCCTTCCGCGCGCGGATGCATCACGACCTCCGCAGGCTCGGGCGCTGCGCTCTCCTCGGCTGGCGCGGCCTTCTCGGAAACGGCTTCCGCCGGTTCCGGCTCGGCGCGCTCCTCGCGCGGCGCACTCTCGCCGAACGCATCGGCCTCATCGTCGCGCTGCTCGCTCACGCACGTTTTCGCCCCGACCGCGAGCCTGGCCCGCTTACCACGCCACCCACGCCGTCCGCGCAG
>NZ_JAIFKJ010000333.1 GCF_019695415.1 Thiohalocapsa sp. | reverse complement strand
TCGCCGCAGAGTCGTCCCCCCTCCCCCCGACCGCCCGGGCCTGCACCGCCCCGACGTCCTTCAGCCCCGCTGGTGGATGTTGATCACACGCCGCGCCCCCGCTAACCTCCGGTCCCGTGCCAAACCTGGGGTTTCAGGTTGGCTTGGACTTGCTATCCGTTATCCGTCTGGGTGGGAGGGCATGTCCATGTCACCTCAGCGACTAGCGCCTCTCACCGCAGCGTCAGCAAGGCTGGGCCGGTAGCTGCACCTGGCTCGCTTCCGGAACAACCGTGCTGACATGACGTCATGCTCGAAGGCTATCCTGACGCACCAACGAAGCGGGTAACGGCTACCGACAATGGACACTTCGCTGACAGACATGATTCACCGGCAACGCGAGGAGATCGCGAGGACGCTCCACGAGCCGCTGGCGAAGATCGCAGGCGCCTGTGTCGGCGCATGGGACGATCACACGCGGCTCAACGAGGTCTTGAACGGCGGCTGCCGAAACATTCCGTCCTGCGGCGCGCTGTTTGCCGTCGATCGAGAGGGAATCCAGATCAGCGACACCGTCAGCGCGGAGGGAGCCAATCCTGCCGACGTCGGCCGCGATCGTTCCTCGCGCCCCTACATGCGCGAGGCGGTTCCGGCCTGGGGCTTTTTGCTCTCGGATGCCTATGTCGGGCTCGTGAACCGTCGCCCATCGCTGACGGCGCTGCATGTGGTCCGGCGAGGCGAAGACCTGCTCGGCTACGTTGGCGCCACCTTCAACCTGAGAGACCTGCCGGTGAGCGCACGACTCTACGAGGACCTGCCGCGGTGGTTGCAGATCAAGGGCGATCCCTCCATCCGAAACGCGGTGCTGCTGCAGACGCGCGTCGAGAGCCCGATGGACCAAAACCTCGATCAAGTCCTCTCTGTCATCGAAGAGCTGCTCATCGAGCGCGGAGTGTTTCAGGGCGTGATCCATTTCGCGAGCAGCCGCGCCACCCTGTGGACGGTCGACGATCCGTTTCGCTATCGAATCCTCGACCACGAGGCGCTTTCCGATCCGGACATCTGCCTCGTCTATCCCTGCCGGGCGTACGCGGATGAGGCGATTATCCCAAGGACCCGCATCCCGCCGTTGCTTGGCGCGCTGAAGGAGCTACGCATGATGGACGAGAACTTCTATCTGCGCTCAGCCTCGCTCAACCTATTCAATGGCATGATCAGCCTCACCTTTTCCTGTGACGGCACGCACTACATGCCGTACGAAGAGTTCCTCACAAGGCGCTTGGCGTTCTGGATCGGCAACGGCGCGGTATAGTGCGAGCGTCAAGCGCCGTCATCGTTGGCTGAAGACCATGCACCGAAGCCGCTGCTCGCCTCGCATCCGGTCTTCACAATACCTGGCGCGCCGCTACGGCCTGAACCTCAAGAGTGTGCTCTGGGAGCCGGACAGCGTCGCGCCGGAGGCGGAGTGGACAGCGCTGCGCGAGGGGCTCCAGGCCCACCCCGCCCAATGGATGCTGTGGGAGGCCGAGCCGGCACACGAGAATCGTCAGCGCCTCGACACCATCGGCATCGAGCGTGCCGTCTTCACTCCCTGTGCCAACCGTCCGGCGCAAGGCGACCTTCTCGATGCCATGACCGACAACGTTCAGGCGCTGCGACGGGTCTTCGGCAATTGAATCGCGCTGAGGACTGGCTCACTCGGGGGTGACCGCTTCTGGCCGTCTGATGCCGAACGCCGCCCTGCCTGTGGGGATCCGCTTACTGGCCCTTTGCTCACGCTGCCTCCGCCGGCTTCCCGGCGCCGCGCCCGCACCTGCTCTTCTACACCCCCGACGCAGC
>NZ_JAIFKJ010000621.1 GCF_019695415.1 Thiohalocapsa sp. | reverse complement strand
CTCGTCACTCGTCACTCGTCACTCGTCACTCTCCACCAAAACCATGCCGGAAACCTACATCGAGCGGATTCTGCGGGCCCGCGTGTACGACGTCGCCCAAGAGTCGCCGCTGACGCACGCCAAGCTGCTGTCCAAGCGTCTCGGCAACCAGGTGTGGCTGAAGCGCGAGGACCTGCAGCCGGTGTTCTCCTTCAAGCTGCGCGGGGCGTACAACAAGCTCAAGCATCTGAGCCGGGAGCAGCTTGCCCGCGGCGTCATCGCCGCGTCCGCCGGCAACCACGCCCAGGGCGTGTCCATGGGCGCCGCGAAGCTCGGCTGCGATGCCACCATCGTGATGCCGCGCACCACACCCCCCATCAAGGTGGACGCGGTGCGCGGCTGGGGGGCGAAGGCCGTGCTGCACGGAGACTCTTTCGACGAGGCCTATGCCCATGCGCAGACGCTCATCGAGGCGCACGGGCTGACCTTTCTGCATCCCTTCGACGACCCGGACGTCATCGCCGGCCAGGGCACCATCGGCATGGAGATCCTGCGCCAGCACCCGGAGCCGCCGGCGGCCATCTTCGTGCCCGTGGGCGGCGGTGGACTCATCGCGGGCGTCGCGGCCTATGTCAAATACGTGCATCCGCAGGTGCGGATCATCGGCGTGGAGCCCGAGGACGCCCCGACCCTGCACGCGGCGCTCGCCGCCGGCCGCCGCGTCATGCTGCCGGAGGTGGGGCTCTTTGCCGACGGTGTTGCGGTGCGGCAGATCGGCGCGGAGACCTTCCGCATCGCCCGCGAGACCGTGGACGAGGTGGTGCTGGTGACCACCGACGAGCTGTGCGCCGCCATCAAGGACATCTTCGACGACACCCGCGGCATCGCCGAGCCCGCCGGCGCGCTGGCCGTCGCCGGGCTCAAGCGCTGGGCGGCGCGGGAGGGCGCCGAGGGCCTGAGCCTGGTGGCTATCGAGAGCGGCGCGAACATCAATTTCGACCGACTGCGGCACGTGGCCGAGCGCGCGGAGCTCGGCGAGCGGCGCGAGGCCCTGCTCGCGGTGGGTATCCCGGAGCGCCCGGGGAGCTTTCTCGCCTTCTGCCGGGCGCTCGGCAAGCGGCAGATCACGGAGTTCAATTATCGCTACGCGGACCAGCAGGAAGCACACGTCTTCGCCGGCGTGCAGCTCGCGGGCGGCGCCGACGAGCGCGCCGAGCTGATCCAACGCCTCGAGACCAAGGGCTTCTCGGTGCTCGACATGAGCGACAACGAGGCGGCCAAGCTGCACGTGCGCTTCATGGTGGGCGGCCATGCGCCCGGCGTCAGCGACGAGCGCCTGATCCGCTTCGAGTTCCCGGAGCGCCCGGGGGCGCTGCTCAATTTCCTGTCCAGCCTCGGCAAGCGCTGGAACATCAGCCTGTTCCACTACCGCAACCACGGCGCCGCCTACGGGCGGGTGCTGATGGGCATCCAGGTGCCCGCCGGGGAACAGGCCGACTTCCATCGGCTGCTCACCGGCATCGGCTATCGGTTCTGGGAGGAGACGGAGAATCCGGCCTACCGGTTGTTTGCGAGTGCCGGGAAGGGATGAGGGGCTAGGGGCTAGGGGCTAGGACGAGCCTAATGCGGTCCAGCCGGGCTGCTACTCTGCCCTGCGTCCGTCGGACACTATCGTGATGAGCCTGTGGATCGGAAACGATCGCCTAGCGCGATCCGAAACGCAAAGGCTGGTCCCCTTCGCCGCAGCCCGAAGGGTGGGAGCGGCATCCTTGCCGCGATCCCCGCATGCGCGCCGTAGATCGCGGCAGGGATGCTGCTCCCACGGGGTCCGCACCGCCC
>NZ_JAIFKJ010000567.1:843-5456 GCF_019695415.1 Thiohalocapsa sp. | reverse complement strand
AGGGGACGTGGAGCGCTTTCTCGGCCACCTGGCGACGGAGCGCAACGTCTCCGCCGCAACGCATCTGCTGGAGGACGGCTACGACATCCGCACCGTGCAGGAGCTGCTGGGGCACAAGGATGTGTCCACGACCATGATCTACACCCATGTGATGAACCGGCCCGGGGTGCTGCCGGTGCGCAGCCCGGTGGATGGGCTGGGGTGACATGGGGGATGGTCATTGTGCGCCTGTGGCGCGTGCCTCAGTGGCGTTGAGCGTGGTCATGTGTGACCTGTGGCTTAGAACGCACGCGATCCCGTGCGACGATGCAGCTGAGGGTGCGATCTGATGGATTGGGCGCTTCCGCGCATCAGTGCATGCTCACCGACACCGCCGTGACGGCGGGCAACGGCCCCAGGTGCTTGACGGTTTTCACGGCCTTCTCATCCGTCTGGATGATCTCGAGCGGGTGGCCGTAGAGCTTGAGGCTGGTGCCGGGCTGCGGGATGGTCTCCAGATAATCGATGATCAGCCCGTTCAGGGTCTTGGGGCCACGCTTGGGCAGGCTCCAGCGCATGGCGCGGTTCAGCTCGCGGACGTTGATGCTGCAGTCGATGAGCAGGCTGCCGTCGTCGGCGCGATGGATTTCGGGGTAGGCGTCCGCCGGGTCGGTGGTGAACTCGCCGACGATCTCCTCCAGCAGGTCGGCGAGCGTCACCAGCCCCTGGAAGTCGCCGTACTCGTCCACCACCAGCGCCACCCGCCGCTTGGCCCGCTGAAAGGCGATGAGCTGCTGGTAGAGCCGCGTGCCTTCGGGCACGTAGTAGGGCTTGCGGGCGATGGCGCGCAGGCGCTCGCGGACGTCCTCGCCGCCGTCGAGCAGACCAATGGTGTTGCGGGTGTGGAAGATGCCGATGACGTTGTCGAGGCCGCCGTCGAAAAGCGGCAGGCGGGTGTAGCTGGCGCGCTTGACGGCCGCAATGATCTCGTCCGTAGGGTCCTGTAGGTCGATGCCCTCGACCTCGTTGCGGGGGATCATGATGTCCTCCACCACGGCGTTCTCCAGGTCCAATATGGCGAGCAGCATGTCCCGAGAGCCCTCAGGGATCATCGCGCCGGCCTCGTTGACCACGGTGCGCAGCTCCTCCCGGCTCAGTGCCGAGCCCTGGTGTGCGTCGGGGCGCACGCCGAGCAGGCGCAGCAGATTGTTGGTGATGATGTTCACTGACCACACCACCGGCTGCATGACCTTCAGCAGGGGCGTGTAGATGTAGGCGGCGGGGTAGGCCAGCACCTCCGGGTGCAGTGCGGCCAGTGTCTTCGGTGTGACCTCCGCGAAGATCAGGATCACCAGGGTGAGGAGTCCGGCGGCGATGGCAATCGCCCCCTCGCCGCCGAGCTTGAGTGCGATGACCGTCGCCAGCGACGAGGCCAGGATGTTGACGAAGTTGTTGCCAAGCAGGATCAGGCCGATGAGCCGGTCCGGGCGATCCAGCAGCGCGCGGGCGAGCTTGGCCCCGCGGTGACCGCTGTCGGCGCGGTGGCGCAGCCGGTAGCGGTTCAGGGTCATCAGTGCCGTCTCGGAGCCCGAAAAGAATCCGGACAGCACCAGCAGGACCACCAATGAGATCAGCTCGGTGAGGGGCAGTTGGTCCACGGTGGGGCCTGGCAGGTGAAAATGGGGCAGATCAGGTGGCGCCCGGCGCTTGCGCGTCGCTGTTGCGCGTTATGGGCCGTACTGTGGGCGTGCTGCTTTGGCTGGCTTGCCGCGAGGATGTCGCAATGTGGCTATTCGCCGAAGGACTCGGTGCGGTAGCGCCAGACCCGCAGCGTGTCGCTCCAATGATCGGATGGCAGGCCCGCCTTTTCCTTGAGCCGGCGCAGGAAGTCCTCGCGCGTCGGCAGTTGCTCCCACACCGACGGCAGGAAGGTGCCGCGGCGCCCGGCGTCGGCGAGGATCAGACCGTCTACACCCGGCACCAACTGCGCGAGCAGGGCCCGCTCGTCGGCGAAGTGCAGCTCCGCCGCCGGCGTCAGCACCGAGATCTTAATGCAGAGCGGCGCAAGCTCGGCGGCCTCGAGCGGTGGGAAGCGCGGATCGCGAAAGGCCGCCGCAAAGGCGTTGTCGGCAACGTCCAGCGCCAGGGGCTGGGCGGCCTCCAAGTGGCCGATGCAGCCGCGCAGCCGTTGCGCCAGCTCCAGGGTCACGAATGCCGCCCGCGACACGTGCAGCGCCGGCGCCTCGGCCGCCAGATCCAGCCGCGGCGGCCGCCCGGTGTCGAGGCCGTGGCGGATGGCGTCGCGGGCGATCGTCAGGAGCCGTCTGCGGTGGACACTGTCCAGTGCTGCGCCCGGCTCGGCCGAGGGCGCGTCGTCCGGTGGCCCTGCGTCAGGTCGCGATGCTGCGTCAGCCGAAGGCATAGGCGCCATAGCCCACCACCCGGTCCCGGGGACCTGCGGTGTCGCCGGAGTTGCGCAGGTCCAGCAGCGCTGCATGCAGTCCGTGGTGGCGCGCCGCCGTCAGCAGACCGGCGATGGGGTGCCGGCCGCAGGCCTGGCGGGTGGAAATCGCCTCCGGATGGAGGTCGCAGATAGCCTCCGAGGTGCGGGCATCGATGGCGCGTGCGCTGTCGTAGTCCAGATAGTGACTCAGGTCCGAGCTGATCACGATGAGGGTCTCAGCGCCGCCCCAGAGGCGCTCCAGCACCTCAGCCACCTCGTCGGCGCCGGCATCGCCCACGAGCAGCGGCACGATGCTGAAATCCCCAAGGGTCTCCTGCAGGAAGGGAAGCTGCACCTCCAGGCAGTGCTCGCCGTCGAAGGCGATGTCCAGCTCATGCACCTGCGGCAGGTCCGCGATGGCGGCGAGCGCCGCGCGGTCCACCGCCACCTTACCGAGTGGTGTGGAGAACTGCTCGGCCGCGGGCACGGCGACGCCGTGGAATGGGAAGCGATGCGCCGGGCCCAACAGCAGGACCCGGCGGATGCACTCGGGCTGCGTCAGCTGCGCATAGGCACTGGCGGCGATGGCGCCGGAGTAGACATAACCGGCGTGGGGCACGATGAGCGCCTTGGGCTGACCCGCGTGCTCCGTGGCGCTGTCGGCTGCCGGTCGTGCGGAGGCCAGCAGGTCCGTCACGTCTGCATGCAGTGCTTCGGGATCGCCCGGGTAGAAGAGGTCCGCAACCGCGGGTCGGCGAATGTTCGACATGGCTGGATGTCCGCTGCCAAAAGGGTTTGTTGCGACCATACTTAGGGTATGTCCAGGTGCGCCGCCGTCAATACCCACGGTGCCTTTCAGGGTTTGCGCTGGTGCCCCTGCCCATGCCTGAATTCTAGCGCGCGTGCGCAGGCTTGCATGACTGTGCCCGCCCCACCCGGAGGATGACCGATGAGCGCCACTGCTGCGCATCCCACGGAATTCTGGCACCGGCTCGACGACGGCCGCGTGCAATGCGATGTCTGCCCCCGCGCCTGCGTGCTGAAGGAGGGCCAGCGCGGGCTTTGCTTCGTGCGCGGCTGCGAGGACGGCGCCGTCGTGCTGTACACCTACGGGCGCTCCAGCGGCTTCTGCATCGACCCCATCGAGAAGAAGCCGCTGAATCACTTCCTGCCCGGCACGCCGGTGCTGTCCTTCGGCACTGCCGGCTGCAACCTGACCTGCCGCTTCTGCCAGAACTGGGACATGTCCAAGTCCCGGCAGATGGACACGCTCGCCGCCGAGGCCTCGCCCAAGGGCATCGCCCAGGCCGCGGCCACCCACGGCTGCCGGAGCGTTGCCTACACCTACAACGACCCGGTGATCTTTTTGGAGTACGCGTGTGACACCGCCGAGGCCTGCCGCGCGCTCGGCATCCGTAACGTGGCGGTGACAGCGGGCTATGTCTCGCCGGGGGCTCGGGAGAAGTTTTTCTCCTGCATGGATGCCGCCAACATCGACCTGAAGGCGTTTACCGACGACTTCTACAAGAAGCTCTGCAGCGCGCACCTGGACCCGGTGCTGGAGACCATCGAGTACGTGCACAAGGAGACGAATGTCTGGCTGGAGCTCACCACGCTCATCATTCCCGGCCATAACGACAGCGACGCCGAGCTTGCGCGCATGGCGGACTGGGTGGTGGAGCATGTCGGGCCGGATGTGCCGATGCACTTCAGCGCCTTTCACCCGGACTACCGCATGCAGGACGTGCCGGCGACGCCGGCGGCCACGCTGACCCGCGCGCGGCGGATCGCCATGGACCATGGCGTCCGCTACGCCTACACCGGCAACGTGCACGATGGTGCCGGCGGCAGCACTTACTGCCACGCCTGCGGCGAGCTGCTCATAGAGCGGGACTGGTATCGGCTCGGCCATTGGGGGCTCACCGCCGACGGCTGTTGCAGCCATTGCGGTACCCCCTGCGCTGGCGTGTTCGAGGCCGAGCCAGGCCACTGGGGCTCCCGGCGGCTGCCGCTGGCGCCGTCCGCGATGGCCGAGGCCGCTTGATGGCGCGAGTGATGGGCCGCGCACGCGCGTCGCGCGGCCCATCGTTACGCAGCGACGCAACAGTGCGGGCGGGAGGCGGGCACGGCTGCGGTGGCCGAGCCAGAAGACTGTCGACAACACGGAGAAGGTTTGACCGCCTGGCGAGGG
>NZ_JAIFKJ010000567.1:0-833 GCF_019695415.1 Thiohalocapsa sp. | reverse complement strand
GGGGGGGGCGGGGCGGGGACGTGCGAGGGTGTGTCCAGGGGGGGGGGGCGGGGGGCGTGCGGGCTGGCGGGGGCCGCGTTAGGGCGCGGGGGGTGGGTGGGGCGGGGGGGTGGGGGGGCCCGTCGTTGCGGAGTGTCGGAACAGTGGGGGCGGGAGGCGGGCGCGTCGGCGTTTGCGTATCCGCGGCCCTGTCGTCAACGCGATGAAGGTTTGCCCGCCTGCGGCGGGGGCCGCATAATCCGCGGCTTTTTCGCGGGAGCAGCGGATGTTCAAGAACGCCCGGGTATTCCGGCTCAACACGCCCTTCGAGCTCGACGACGTCGCCCTGCACGAGCGGCTCGCGGAGAAGGCCTTCCGTGGCTGCGGCCCGCTGGAGGCGATGACTATGGGCTGGGCGCCGCCGCTCGGCCCGCAGGCGGAGATGCTCGCACACGGGGTCAACGGCTGCCTGTTGGTGGCGGCGCGCCGCCAGGAGCGGCTGCTGCCGGCGTCTGTGATCAGCGAGGCGGTGGCCGAGCGGGTCGCAGAGCTGGAGCAGGCGGAGGGTCGCGATGTCTCGCGCCGCGAGCGCTCGCAGCTGCGTGATGCCCTGCTGGCGGAGATGCTGCCGCAGGCCTTCACCCGCTCGCGGCTGGTGCCGGCGCTGATCGACCCGCAGGCTGGCCGGGTCGTCGGCGATGCGGCTTCGGACAAGCTCGCGGAAGAGGTGCTGTCGCTGCTGCCCGAGCGCCTGGGCTCGCTGCCGGCACCCCCCCTGGCGGCCCCCGCGGCGGCGGCGGCCCTCACCGGCCGGCGTGCGCCCGGCACCGCCCCGGCGGGGCGCCCCCTCGCGG
>NZ_JAIFKJ010000169.1 GCF_019695415.1 Thiohalocapsa sp. | reverse complement strand
GGCATGCCCCGCCTCGACGACGAATGATGCAATAGTCTCGCAAGACGCTTCGCGCTGGCGAACGCTGGCAACGCCGCGCAGGTCCGCTGTCAAGCGGTTCGGTGTCAGCGTGAGCCGCAGATAGCCGCGGTGCTCGCCAGTGGCATAGCGGATGTGCGGATTCTCGCGCAGCACCGCTTGGATGCGCGCCTCCGGGGGTGGGCGCGAGGTGATGGAGGTGCCCACGAACTCACTCGCAACAGTGGGGGAGCCCTCATCGGCGAAGTCCTGCTTCAGATCTGTCACCCAGAAGGAGTGGACATCGCCACCGAGCACGACGGGATTCGCGCAGGCGCCCTCTGCGAACAGGTCAAGCAGCCGGCGGCGCGCGGCCGGGTAGCCATCCCAGCCGTCCGAGAAGAACAGCCCGCCGGGGCCCGCTTTGCCGTCCGCCAGTGCCATCAGTGTCTGTTGGCCGAGCAGGTTCCACTGGGCGTCCGAGGTCCGCAGGCCGGCTGCGAGCCATCGCTCCTGGCGCTGACCCAATAGTGTCGCCGCGGGGTCCAGCCGCGCAGCGCATTGGTCGCTGATAAAGTTCGAGCCGGCCCGTCCAGGCTTCGGGCAGGGCTGCTGGCTGCGGTACTGACGAGCGTCCAGCATATGCAACGTTGCGAGCTGCCCATAGCCGACGCGGGTGTGGATGCGCATGTGTGGGCCGAAAGGCACCATGCCGCGCGGTAGTGGCATGTGCTCATAGTAGGCGCGATAGGCGGCGGCACGACGGGCGAGAAACCAAGCGGGCTCATCGTCGTCCTGTGAGATAGCCCCCGCGTAATCGTTGTCCACTTCATGGTCGTCCCAGACGACGACCCAAGGGCAGCTCGCATGTGCCGCCTGCAGATCCGGGTCGGATTTGTACAGTGCGTAATGGCGGCGATAGTCAGCCAGGGTCACCGGCTCCTGCACCCCCTGAGAACGCACGAAATCATCACCCCAGGACGACTCGTAGATGTAATCACCGAGGTGCAGGAAGAGATCCAGCGTGTCAGCAGCGACATGCGGATACGCGGTGTACCAGCCCTGCGCATAATGCTGGCAGGAGCCGACACCAATCCGCATTCGCTTTGCGAGCTCTGTTGCTGCCGGGGCTGTGCGCAGGCGGCCCACCGGGCTGGTGGCATCGCCGCAATGGAAGCGATACCAATAGTCACGGCCCGGCTCCAGGCCGTAGGCCTCGACATGCACTGAATGCGCCCAATCGGGCGTCGCATAGGCTGTGGCGGAGGCGGCGACAGCCCGGAACGCCGCGTCGTGCGCGATTTCCCAGAGCACGGGCACTGACGCAGGCATCATGCCGCCGGCGGGCGCGAGGGGGTCAGGGGCGAGCCGGGTCCAGAGCACGGCGCCGTCGACGCGCGGGTAGCCGGATGCAACACCGAGGGTGAACGGATAGCTCGCAAAGCGCGGCCGGGTAAGCACGGGGGCCGCGACAGTGGCACAAGGCAGCAGCGCCAATGTGCAGAGCAGGTCGCGCCGAGTCAAGCCGGCTCTTTGTCGCATCGCAGGGTCTCCGAGTGGGGCAGGACGCGGGGATCGTACCAGGGCCGTCTATCTGCTTTGCAACCCTGGCATCCCGGGGAATCGAGGCCGGCGCCTTCCTCCCGGGTAGCGCTGCGCCAGCCCAAACCGAACGGACTCTGTTTCCCGACGGCTCTGCCTGTAGGGCCTCCCAGACAGAGTCTTAGTCGGCCCTTGCTGACGGCCCCCCTTCACGGAGCGCAGAAGATTTCGGGTGGGCAAATAAACCCCCCGGCACCACGGGGAGCAGGCGGTTGTAGGGCCGAGCCGC
>NZ_JAIFKJ010000345.1 GCF_019695415.1 Thiohalocapsa sp. | reverse complement strand
ACCGACGTGCTCTACACCAGCTTCGGGAGCTCGGAGACCAACCTGCGCCGGGTGACCGGCCCTCGGGGCAACCTCGACGCCGAGGTCTCCCGCAAGGCCCGGACGGATCTCAGCACCACGGCCTGGACGCTGGCCGGCGGGTATCGAGCCGTCGAGCGACCGACCTTCGAGCTCGATCTCTTGGCGGGATTTCGCTACCTGACCATGAGCAGCGACCTTGAGCTCACCGTGCTGGGCGAGAACGGCCGCCTCGCTCGCCAACGCAAAGTCTCGCTGAACCAGGACCTTTGGGACGGCATCGTCGGCGCGCGGGGTCAGATCCTGTTCCCGCAGTCCGACTGGTTCGTGCCTTATTACGTCGACGTCGGCACCGGGGACTCCAACTGGACCTGGCAGGCCATGCTCGGCGCCGGCTACCGCTTCGACTGGGGCGAGGTGACGCTTGCCTATCGCGCACTCGGGTACGAGCTCGACGAGAACAACATGGATCTCACGCTGCACGGTCCGGGACTCGGGGTTGGCTTCCGCTGGTGAGGCGATGCGATGGACAACATCGTGCTGACGCTGCGCGACCCGACGCTCGCCGACCCGGATCAATACGATCCGCGGCTCGCGCGCTCGGGCGTCATCGGCGCCATGGAGCAGTCCCTCAGCCACCCGATCCAGATGGTGGAGCTCTCCGGCGGCGGCCAGTACGGCACCTTCGGCGCGGGCTTCCTCAACGGCTGGAGCAGCACACCGACGGAGGACCAACGATGAAGAAGAGCGACCAGCATCGCGACCGCATTGATGTCCATCGCAGCCCCATGCTTCCGGGCGCCATCACGGCCGCACTGCTCTGTGCGCTGATCGGCAGCCCGCCACCGCTCCACGCCGGCGACAAGGACATTTCCGGCTTCGACGAGATCACGCTCGCACCGGGCGACACCGGCACCTGCAACTCCAGCCCCTGCACCGTGTACCTGAAGATGCCGCCGGGGGGAGGCAACTACGAAGTCATGAGCAGCGGCGACGGCAGCCTCGGCGAGTATCCGGCCGGCGAGACCGTCAAGCTCGGGAGCTTCTGGAGCGATCAGGCGTTCACGATCAAGGGCATGGACGTACCCAAGGCGTATGCCTACATCCCCAACCAACCATGATCCGGACAACGGGCGCTTGGGGCCAGTCAGTGCGCCGGCCGTGCTGGCGTGGCTGCAGGGACCAAAGACGCTTGGCGCACAAACACGACGAGGAGGCTTCACCATGTTTCATGCAAGCTGTACGTTCCGCTTGGCGTCGCCGCGCGACATCGCTGCCGCGGCGCTGATGCTGCTCTGTCTGCTGGTCACGAGCGCTACTGTCGCCGAAGACCAGGGTGCCCGCCGGCACGCGCAAGGGTCTTACGACCCCGCCACAGCCACCTATGAGGTCGCAGCAGGCGACGACCTGTCCGATATCGCCGCGCGCTTCGGTGTGTCACTCGCAGACTTGAAGGCAAAAAACGACCTGAGCGCTGACGTCATCGACGCGGGCCAACGGCTCGAGATTCCGGGACAGGGTATGCCGGCAGCAGCGGGCGCCGCGAGTGCGGGTGCCGCAGGCTACCAGGTGATCTCCGGCACGATGGGCGCACCCGGCGCCACGGCGACCATCAGCGGCGAGCAGCTCCCGGCACCCGCGCCGCCCTTCGGCGGCGTGATCAAGGACGATGCGCTCAGCTCGACACCCTGGTGGGCACCGCGCATCGCCCCGCCCAAGCAGGCACCGAACATCCTGCTGATCATCACCGACGACGCCGGCTTCGGCGTGCCGAGCACCTTCGGCGGCGTCATCCCGACGCCGACCATGGACC
>NZ_JAIFKJ010000288.1 GCF_019695415.1 Thiohalocapsa sp. | reverse complement strand
TGGAGCGGGTGATGGGAATCGAACCCACGTCATCAGCTTGGGAAGCTGAGGTTCTACCATTGAACTACACCCGCATTGGCGTCGGATTGTAGGCATGAGTTGGCTGCGGCGGCAAGGGCATGGGCGCTGTGCGAGCAAGGCCTTGGAGGAAGGGCTGAGGGCTGAGTGCTCAGGGCTGAGGCTCGCGACTGAAGGTTCCGTGCTTGGGCCCTAGCCCCTAGCCCCTCTCTCCGTCGTACATCCGCGCAACGACGTCCTGAAAGCGCTCCAGCACCTGATTGCGCTTGATTTTCATCGTGGGCGTCTGGAGACCGTTGTCGATGGTCCAGGGCTCCAGGGTCAGGCCCACGCGGCGGATCTTCGCATAGCCCGGAAAGTCCGCCAGCGCGTCTCGCATGCGCCGCAGCATTTCCTTCTGCAGCGTGGCATCCTCGAGGCTCGCCGGGTCTTCCGGCGCCAGGCCAAACTCGCGGGCAAGGCCGGGCCAAAGGTCGGCGTTCAATACCGCCAGCGCGCTCAGGTAAGAGTGGCCCTCGCCGATGACCATCACCTGCTCGAAGAGCGGGTCCATGCCGAGCGCCATCTCCATGTCGCCGGGCGGCACCTTCTCGCCGTTGGAGAGCACCAGGATGTCTTTGATGCGGCCGGTGATGTAAAGGTAACCGTCGTCGATGCGCGCCTGATCCCCAGTCCGCAGCCAGCCGTCGGGACCGATCATCCGGGCGGTGGCGGCGTGGTTGTTCCAATAGCCCAGCATGATCGACGGCCCCATCACCTGCAGCTCATCGTCTGGGCCGATGCGCGCCCGCATGCCCCGCAGCAGCCGGCCGACACTCTTCGGACGGTTGTCTTGCAGGGGATTCACGGAGATGACAGGGCTGGTCTCGGTGAGGCCATAGCCCTGCAGCAGCGGCAGCCCGAGGGCGATGAACACCCGTCCTACCTCGAAGGGCAGAGCCGCGCCCCCGCTCACCGCCGCGCGCATACGCCCGCCGAGCCGCGCCATGACAGGCGCCGCCACCTTGCGTCGCAGCAGGGGCCAGAGCAAGAGCTTTGGATGCCAGCGGCGCCGACCCTGGCGAACCTCGAACTGCAGCCAGCCCACGTCGACCGCCAGCGCGAACAGGCGGCGGGCGAGCTTGGAGCGGCTCTCGAGCTGGCCCTGGATGCGCTGGTAGACGCGCTCGAACACCCGAGGCACCGCGATGATGACCGTCGGGCGGATTCGCTGGAGATCGTCAGCGAGCTGGGTCACGGAGCGCGCATAAGCCACCTCCGAGCCCGCCATCATGGGCAGAAACAGGCCGCCGGTACGCTCCAAGGTATGCGACAGCGGCAGAAAAGACAGGAACACGTCCTCCTGATAGACGTCCACCGCTGTGATGCCAGCATGGGCATTGCTCAGAATGTTCTGATGGCTCAGCATCACTCCCTTGGGCCGCCCCGTGGTGCCGGAGGTGTAGACGATGGTGGCGACCGCATTGGGGTCGCCATCGCGCTGCTCCGCAGGCAGCGCATGGCGGGCATCCAGCGCCGGCAGCCAGTCCGCGGCGTCCACCGCCCGAGCATCCTGGCCCACCGGCCGACCGGCGCCCTCACGGCCGTCGACAATCACCACGCGCTGCGGCCAGGGATCGTCGTCGATAACCTCCGCAAGGCGCCGCCAGCGGTTGGCGTCCTGGATGCAGAGCAGCTTCACCGCGGCATCTTGCAGAATGTAGGCGGCGTTGTCGGCGCGGTCGTCGGTATAGAGGGGCACAGTCACCAGCCCGAGGGACAGCGCCGCCTGGTCGATGATCACCCAGTCCGGGCAGTTGCGCAGCAGAATGGCCACCCGGTCTCCGGGCTGCAGCCCTTCGGCGGCCATGGCCTCGCGCCAGCGAGCCACGGCGGCTGCCGTCTCGCGCCAGGTGAGCGCACGCCAGTCGTTGGCGCTGCGGTCGAACCAGCGGTAGGCCACACGCTCCGGCGAGCGCCGCACCCGTTGATGAAAAAGACCATCGAGCGTACGTGCCCGATCGATGGGGATCAGATCCTCGGACCAAGTCGTCAAACGTCCGTCCTCGTCTCGGTGCCGGCGCCGCGGGGCAGCGGCGGCCGGCCTCTTTGTGTGGTGCGTGGTCAACGCTGCGCGGCGCCGAGTCTATTGTAATATGGTGCGTTTAACACCCGTCCGCGATCAGCAGGCCGTCCCATGCGAATCACCGTGAATGGCGAAGCCCAGGACATCCCGGAGCACTTTCACATGTCAGCGCTCATCGAGCGCCTCGGGCTCGCCGGGCGGCGCATTGCCGTGGAGGTCAACCAGGAGCTGGTGCCGCGCAGCCGCTTTGACGCCCACCGACTGTGCGACGGCGACCGCGTGGAAATCATCCATGCCGTTGGTGGCGGCTGACGGCGTTGGGTGCGACGCGATGGAGAATCCCCTCAGCGCGCACCAAAGACGAAGACGCCGACGTGCAAGACCCTAAAGCTTCCAAGCCAGAGATCCCCATGCCTCAAGACCAAGCCATTTCATCCCGCCAGGCTGCCGGTGGCTTCAGCATCGCCGGCCGCAGCTTCAGCTCGCGGCTGCTGGTGGGCACAGGCAAGTACAAGGACATGGACGAGACCGCCCGGGCCATCGAGGCGAGCGGAGCGGAGATCGTCACAGTCGCCGTGCGCCGCAGCAATATCGGCCAGAATCCAGACGAGCCGAACATCCTGGACGTGCTGCCGCCGGAGCGCTATACCATCCTCCCCAACACCGCCGGCTGCTACGACGTGGACAGCGCTGTGCGCACCTGCCGCCTGGCGCGTGAGCTGCTGGACGGCCACAGCCTGGTGAAGCTGGAGGTGCTGGGCGACCAGAAGACCCTGTTCCCGGACGTGCTCCAGACTATCGAGGCGGCCAAGGTGCTGGTGGCCGACGGCTTCGACGTCATGGTCTACACCAACGACGACCCGATCATCGCCAAGCAACTGGAGGACATTGGCTGCTGCGCAGTGATGCCGCTGGCGGCCCCCATCGGCTCCGGGCTCGGCATCCGCAACCCCCTCAACATTCTCACCATCGTCGAGAACGCGTCAGTGCCCATCCTAGTGGACGCCGGCGTCGGCACAGCCAGCGATGCCGCCGTCGCCATGGAGCTCGGCTGCGACGGCGTGCTGATGAACACCGCCATTGCCGCCGCCAAGGACCCGGTGCTCATGGCGAGCGCCATGCGCAAGGCCATCGAGGCAGGCCGCGAGGCCTACCTGGCCGGCCGCATGCCCGCCAAGCGCTTCGCGTCGGCGTCCTCACCCATCGAGGGAACCTTCTTCTAGCGCAAGGATCGCTCCGACACGTTCCACGCCTACCGCAAGCTGCCGAGCCTGCAAGAATACGTGCTCGTGGCCCAGGACGAGCCCAGGAGCCCGACCAGCTTAATCAGCCGCGCCCTCAGCCGCCTCAAAGCTCACGTCTTCGTAGACGGCGTCCAGGTCGCAGGCGAAGTCCAGCGATGCCAGCCGCAGCTGCCCGCCCTCCGGCACGGCCTGGAACAGCCACCCGTCCTCGCGGCGGGAGAAGACCTCAACGCTGCGACTGCGCGAGTCCACCAGGACGTATTCCTCGAGCGTCTCCAGCTGGCGGTAGTGGGCGAACTTGGCGCCGCGGTCGTAACCCTCGGTCCGGTCGGATAGGACCTCGATCACGACGCTTGCGCGCTGCTTGGCCGTGCGGCGGCTTGCATCCGCCGGGTCACAGGTGACAAAGACGTCGGGGTAGAAGTAGGCGTCCGCCCGCTCGACGCGCAGCTTCATGTCGGCGATGTAGACACGGCAGGGGCCGCCGCGGACATGCGCGCGCAACAGCGCGAAGAGGTTGCCGGCGATGGTGACGTGCTCGTCGCCGGCGCCGGCCATGGCGAAGACCTCGCCGGCGATATATTCGTGCTTGATGGCCGACTCGGCCTCGCCGGCAAGGTAGTCGTCCACGGTGATGTAGGGGATTTCGGCGAGATTGGACATGGCGGGGTCCTGTCCGGCGGTTGACGCTTCGATTAAAGCACGTCCGCCGCCGCGATCAACCGCCGGGCTTCGCCAGGGCCGCAGAGAAGTCTCGGTGCAGATAGCCGTCGACGATGGTGACCTTGGCACCGAGCTCCGCGGCCCAGGCCTCCACCTCCGCCGGCTGGCGGTAGTTGAAGGTCTGGGAGGTGTCCTTGCCGTGCAGCAGGTTGAACGCGAAGCCCTTGCCGGCGGCGGCGTAGCAGCGCGTGACGGCTGCACGGGTCTCATCCAGCGTGAGATTGTTCAGCGCACCGCTGCAGACGTACCAATCGGCGGGCGGGAGCGGGTCCGACAGCACATCGGCCTGGATGATCTCGGCGCCGGTGCGCTCGCGGGCCACCTGCACCATGCGCTCGTGCAGGTCGATGCCGATGTAGCGGCCGGGCGCGTCGCCGTGCTCGTGCAGATAGAGCAGAAAGTCGCCGAAGCCGCAGCCCAGGTCCACCAGGGTGAGGCCGGCGAGGTCGTCCGGCAGCAGCTCCCGCAACACGCGGAAGCGAGTCCGTTGCGAGTCGGCGGATTGGTAATGTAAGCCCTCAGCGGTGTCACCACAGCGGGCAAGCTCCCGGTCATAGAAATCGTAGACGCTGATGCGGGGCATGGCCTGTTGTCGGCGGACCTCGGACGGTGGGAGTCGGTAGAATGGGGCGCGATCATAGCGCCGGCCGGAAGATCGCGCAGCAGCCTGACGTCAGCCATCCTCGCAGCGCCTGCACGAGCACCCTGGTTAGGCTGTTCTCATCTGCTTCGTGCTTTGTGGTGATCTCGTCATTGCCGCAAGCAGTCCCGACTCGTCCTCAAAGCAAGGCCCTTCCGTGCCTACCGTGATCGACCGAGAAGCCCCCGAAACGACCCGCCACCGGCCGGTGCGCAGCTTCGTGCTGCGCGAGGGCAGGCTCACGGCGGCGCAGGAGCGGGCCTTCGAGACCCTTTGGCCGCGCTTCGGTGTGGACTGGCAGCCGGGCGCGAGGCTGGACCCGGCGGGGCTGTTTCCCTCGCCGCAGCCGGTGGTGCTGGAGATCGGCTTTGGCAACGGCGAATCGCTGGCGGCCCAGGCGGCGGCGGAGCCCGAGCGCAATTTTCTCGGGCTGGAGGTGCACCGGCCCGGTGTCGGGCACCTGCTGCTGGCCATCGAAAAGCTTGGGCTCAACAACCTGCGGGTCATGCGCACCGACGCCCGGGCATTGCTGCAGCCGCCGCCGGAGGGCGGGCTGCCGGCCGCGAGCCTCGTCGCGGTGCAGCTCTTCTTTCCGGACCCCTGGCCCAAGAAGCGCCATCACAAGCGCCGCATCGTGCAGCCGGACTTCATGCAGGACGTCGCGCGGGTGCTGCCCCCGGGTGGCGTCTTCCACGGGGCGCCTGACTGGGCGACTTATGCCAGGCCCCAGCTTCGGGTCCCGGAGGCCCTGCCGGAGCGGTTCGACAACCCCGGCGAGCCCCGGCACTT
>NZ_JAIFKJ010000039.1 GCF_019695415.1 Thiohalocapsa sp. | reverse complement strand
AGGTTGTCGAACCAGAGTACGCCGTCGAATTCGAGCTCAAACTTGTGCCTTCCCGCCGACACTAGGCGCAGGTCCTGAGTCGCGCAGCCATTCTCCGGAACGGCGAAGTCGAAGGAGAATTCAGCCCAGTCGGCGCGGCCCAGAAACACCTTGCTCTCCCCAAGCACCTCGCGGCTATTGCCATGACAGGTAAGCCGCCACCGCACACCCCCCTCGGTCTTGAGTCCGTCCACCCGCGCCATGCCCTTTAACCGATAGGTGCCGGGCTGCAGGAACAAGCGTTGCGCAAGATGGTGGAAGCGCCCCTCGAAGCTGCTGAACCGCACCATCAGGGACTGAGCACCCTTGCTGCCCAGTGTGCGCAACTGCCGGATGTTCAGCTGTTTGTGTGCCCTGGTCTGCCAGCCGAAGCTCGTACCGCTGAGCGGCAGCTCGAAGCCGCCATTGAACAGCAACCCGAGCTCCGCGCGCGCCTCGGGCTGCAGGGTATTCAGCCATTCCAGGTATGCCTCCGCCGGATACCCGTCCCGCAGCAGGCGGTTCTGGTAGGCGATTCGCTCTGCATCAGTAACGGCATCGCGATCGGCTTGCCGGCGCAGTGCCATGAGATAGCGCACGACCTCGGTGCTGTCTGTGCGTTGCACGGCATAGCGAAAGAAGCCGGGCCACCACGAGGGAGTCTCCTTCACAATCGTCCGCAGCAGCCCGCGGCGGGTGGGATCTTCCGCCAGCTGCAGAAGCACAGGAAAGCTCTCCCATCTGATCCTTCCATTCGCAACCATGGCCTTGCTGAGATGCTGCAAGGCGGTTGGCGTATCGCCGCGTTGATCCCAGTACAGCGCAATACGCTGCTGGATGTTCGGGTCGACGGGTCGCAGGCGGTCTGCGATGCGTATCAGCGCGTCGGCATCCTCGGTCCTTCCGGCCTCGGCGTCGAGCGCTGCGATGGCAAGCAAGGGGCGGGAATCGGTGGGGTTGGCGGCATAGGCGCGCGCGAACAGCGCTCGGGCGGCATCGCTGTCCTCCTCAAGCGTGCGCACCGCTTCCGTATACAGCGCCAGCGGATGCGCGGGCTGCCAGGTCAGCACCTGCTCCAATGCATCCGGATTCCCGGCCACCAGGCGCTCGGCATAGTGCGCGGCCAGGCCTGAAGTGAAGATGCGCCAAGCAAGGAACGCCGCGAGGACGAGCAGCAATGCTCGCCATAGGGTCAAGGGCAGATGTGGCACGGTTGGTCAGTCTTCCTGAATACGAAACCGCCGGATGCGATACTCCGATTCCGTGGGCACCAGCTCTAGCTCCACGGCCCCGCGAACCTCTCGCGTCACGCCGTCTTTGCTGGGCTTGCGGACGATGATCCGGCCGTCGCCGTTGATGCGCCCTTCCAAAGTGTCTCGCCACGCCATCTCATGGAAGCTGAGCCAGAGCCGATCTGAGCTCGTCGCTGGACGGCTTGACGCCGTCAGCGCCGGCTTGACTGGGTGTGGAAGAGCGGCCGCCAATGGCTCCGCGAATAGCGACGCCAATCGAGCCCTGTCTCCCCGTCCGAAGGCAATCTGCAGTTCGTTTGTGACGCGGCTTCCGATCAGGGCCGCCCTGGAGCTGTCTCTATAAACAACTTGAAAAAAAAAAAGATTAGAACTTCATAGACAAGACAATCGTTTTTGAACAAAACGACCACACATTCAAACTTTATGATCAAACA
This sequence comes from Thiohalocapsa sp., assembly GCF_019695415.1. GTDB lineage: Bacteria > Pseudomonadota > Gammaproteobacteria > Chromatiales > Chromatiaceae > Thiohalocapsa. The sequence continues at coordinate 83 of NZ_JAIFKJ010000039.1, read as the reverse complement.
TATAACTGAACCATTCACATCTATACAACACAAGCACTACCCGATCACACATGATTCACCACTGTACACAAACAACACAGACA
>NZ_JAIFKJ010000263.1 GCF_019695415.1 Thiohalocapsa sp. | reverse complement strand
TAGGTGGTGATTAGAGACCGCATAGGTGCGGTACTAAGTTCGGTGATAACGGCTAACGGTTGGGGGGTCGCAGCTCCTTGTTGAACGGGAACAGGCCAAGGCCGAGCGCGACTATGCCGTAGAGCGCCCAGGTGTGGAGGCACCAGTGGAAGATGGTCGCGGCCGTCGCGGTCTGGCGGGCCGCTTCGATCGTGGCCGGGTCGGCCAGTTCGCCGTCGACAATGCCCAACTCGCGCCCAAGCGGCTGGTCGCCCCATGGGGTGCCGAAGTAGTAGACCGGCTCCAGCACGCCGAAGAACATCAGGCCAATGCCCATGCCGGCGGCAAACAACATCGAGAACCAGCCGAGGTAACTGTAATCCGGCGTCGCATCGCGCCCGCCGAGGCGCACGCTGCCGATTGGCAGCACGATGCAGGCGATGCAGACGAGCACGAAGATGTTTCCGGCCGACAGGAAGAACCAGTCAAGGTTCGAGGTCAGAAACTTGCGGGTCGCATCGAAGGCGGGCGCGGCGCTTTCCTGGAATATGATGGTGATGACGACGAAGGCGACGACCACCAGGCCGGAGATGAGAAACACCGGATTGTGGATATCGAGGCCGAACGGCCCGATCCTCGGTCTGATGTTGTCCTGACCGATCTCGTAATCGGTCTCGATGATATCGGCCGGCCCTTCAGGACTTGGGACGGCTTCGACGTCGGTGTCAGTAGTCAATGTTCTTCCCCTGTTCTGCTTTTTCTTTCAGGCCTTGTTAAGTTTGCCAGAAAAATCTTTCCTAGCGGACCAGGAAAACCGAGGCATCGGCATGCGAGGCCACGGAGCCGCCGTGCGACGGCCAGATGTAATCAGTCACGTTTGGAATGTGCGACTGCATGACCACCAGATCGGCCCCCGTCTCGTGCAACGCCTTGAGCAGCGTGTCGTTGATGTCGATCGCGGGGTCATGGCTGGCATAGGCTTTTGCAGAAGTCTGATGGCCATATTTGTTGGCCTGCTCCTGGGCGAAAGCTTCAAGCTTTTGCGCAAACTCTTGTGGATTATGCGCAACCGGGCTGGGCGTTTCCGGCGTGACGCCAACATAAGTTACCGGAGCGTCGTAATGCTTCGACAGATCAGCCGCAGTCTGCAATGCTTTATCTAAATGTTCGATGTGTGTCAGATCTACGGGAACCATTATTTGTTTATACAAAGGAGCCTCCTTGATTCGTTGCCTTGTGTTTCCCGGAGAGGCCGCTTTTGCGGGCTCATATCCTGACGCGCGACACTGTGCTTAATTACCGCACGTGGGCAGGCTAGCATGTCATATTCCTGCAAGCCAGACCCATTAGCCTTGCGGAATTTTGGAGTTTATCCTGTTTTGAGACTCAAGAAATTGTCCGTTTGCGGCATCAAAGCGCCGCGCGCAGGATAATGTAGAGGCCGAGCAGCATGAGCGCGCGGAACAGGAGGCGGCGGAACACCTCCTCTGGCAGGCGTCTGCCGAAGCGCTGGCCAAGTTCCATGCCGATCAGTGCCGGGATCAGCGCGGCGGTGGAGACGAGAAGCGTTTCGCCCGTGACAATGCCGATTTGACCGAGCGAGAGGGCGAGCGTGACCGCGCAGGCGCCGAACAGCATGCCCATGACCGGCACAAGCTCGGCGCGCGGCAGGCCGAGGGACTGCAGAAAGAATACGCCGGGGACGATGCTCGATCCGGTCATGCCGGTGATGACGCCCGTCGCAGCGCCGGAGAGCGCGCCCGCCCAGGTCTCGTGCTTCGGCGGAATGGCGATCCGGAAATGCGCGAGGCTCGCCGCCGAATAGACGATCAGCACGACGCCGAGCACCGCGGATA
>NZ_JAIFKJ010000277.1 GCF_019695415.1 Thiohalocapsa sp. | reverse complement strand
CACTCGGGTAACCAATCCAGCTTCAAAATCCCCAAATTCAAGAAGCTGGAAATTCCGGCCCCGGCCCTCCCCGGGCAGAAACGGATTGCGGCAATACTGGATGCGGCGGACAACCTGCGGGCCAAGCGCCGGGAGTCCCTCGCCCAGCTCGACACGCTGCTGCAATCGACCTTCCTGGAGATGTTCGGCGATCCTGTGACGAATCCGATGGGGTGGGAGGAGGAAGCTTTCGGGCAGCTAGGCGCCAGCAGCTTCCGGAATGGACTGTCGCCATCAAGTAGAGGAACGGTCGAAGGTGCAGTCCTCACGTTGTCGGCGATCACCGGCGGCGGCTTTGACTTCACGGCGAGAAAAGAAGCTCGATTCGACAAAGACCCCTCGCTGCTGCAAAGAGTATCTACTAACACCTTTCTGATATGCAGAGGTAACGGAAACAAGAAGCTTGTTGGAACCGCTGCATTCCCAGATCGGGACGACGAAAGCGTTTGCTTCCCTGACACAATGATCGGCGTGACAATCAACTCCGAGCGCCTAACGCCTCCTTACTTGCAAAGTATATGGAGAAGTGATCGTGTCCGAAACCAAATTGAGAGTGGAGTGCGGACGACAAATGGCACATACAAGTTGAACCAGAAATTACTCGGCTCGATTGTGTTTCCCGTTCCGCCGGCCAGCCTCCAACACCGCTTCGCCACCATCGTCGAATCCATCGAGCGCCAGAAGGCCCGCCTCCGCACCCACCTCGCCGAGCTGGACACCCTCTTCGCCTCCCTCCAGTCCCGCGCCTTCAACGGCGAGCTGTGAGACGCGCGCCGGGCGGGCTCCCCATAATGTCAATCAAATGGTGCTATGTCGCGTAGACGACACAAGAAAAAGATATCTCGCGCAGAGACGCAAAGGCGCAGAGAAGAAGAGCAGGATGAAAGAAGCGGACTGGAGAAATCGAGCAATGCTCAGTCTTCCTTTGCGCCTCTGCGTCTCTGCGCGAGCCTCTTCTTGCCACGGCACAACGTCACGCGACATGATGTTGCGGTCGCACCCTCACCGGGAGCGCGCGCCGCGATGTACACTCATCTCTAGCTCCCACGCTCCAGCGTGGGAGCTAGTGCCGACGCTCCAGCGTCGCGCGTCCTCTACGGGACGCTGGAGCCTCGGGGCCGCATTCCCATGCTGGAGCGTGGGAACGAGAGGGGGTCGAACAACATAATGAAGCGTTTTCGCTCGGGGCGGAGTCGGCTGGTGCTATCGCCGGGGAGTAGAATCCCAATAGGGCCTATGGTCCCCAACCCGCCGCGCTTCATCGCTGGAGAGAACATCATGACCGACCTGGCACGCATCACCGTCAACCCCGAGGTGTGTGGTGGGCGTCCCTGCATCAGAGGCCTGCGGGTGCGCGTCAAGGACATCCTGGACATGCTCGCGGCCGGGGCTGCGCGCGAACAGATCCTCAAGGATTATCCGTACCTGGAGGACGGCGACATTTCGGCGGCGCTGGCCTACGCGGCGGCGCTGGCCGACCATCCGGTGCTGCGAGTTGCTTGACCGTGCGTTTCCTGGTGGACGCTCAGTTGCCGCCGGCGTTGGCGCGGTGGCTCGAGGCCAAGGGGCACGAGGCTCAACACGTCTTCGACCTGGGTCTGATGGAGGCGAGTGATCGGGCGATCTGGGCGAAGGCCGGCGAGATTGGCTTCACCCTTGTCACCAAGGACGAGGACTTCGTGACCCTCCTCGCCACGCGGCCTAATGGTGCGTCCGTCGTTTGGTTAAGGGTCGGGAATACAACTCGTCCCGCGCTGCTGGAATGGTTTGGCAAGGTGCTGCCGGAGATCGAGTCAGCATTGGGTTCAGGTGAGTCACTGATCGAGGTCATCTGACATCGACAATGACCAACTTCGCCTTTCTACCCACTGAGTTTCGCGCCATTGCCGAGGCCGCCGCGCAGGCGGAGCGCCACATCCAGGGCGACCCCCGCGCCGCCTGCTTCCACGCCCGGTTCACGTTGGAGGCGGTGGTCCACTGGCTCTACCGGCACGACGCCGCGCTGCGCATGCCCTACGACCAGAGCCTGGGGGCCTTGCTGCACGAGCCCTGCTTCCAGAACCTGCTGCCCGAGGCGGTCTTTCAGAAGGCACGGGTGATCCAGAAGGTCGGCAACCAGGCCGTCCACAGTGCCCGCCCGGTCCGCCAGCTCGACGCCCTGCAGGCGGTCAAGGAGCTGCACCACATCTGCTATTGGCTGGTGCGCACCTACCGGCCCGATGCCTCCCGCGAGGGCGCAGGCTGGAAGGACGAGCGCATACCGCCGGCCCCGGACAGCACCTCGGTGGTTCCGCGCAAGGAGCTGGAGGCGCTGGAAGCACGGCTGGCCAAGCAGAATGAGGACGCCCTCAAGCGTCAGCAGGAGCGTGACGCCCTCGATGCCGAGCTTCAGGCCCTGCGTGAACAGCTCGCCGCCATTCGCGCTTCCTCTGAAGCGGTAGCGGACACCCACGACTACTCCGAGGCGGAGACCCGCAGCTACCTGATCGACGTGGAGCTGCGCCGCGCCGGCTGGCCACTCGACAGTCCCAAGGACCGGGAATATCAGGTCACGGGGATGCCGAACGCCAAGGGTCTCGGTAAAGCGGACTATGTGCTCTGGGGCGACGACGGTAAACCGCTGGGGGTGGTGGAGGCCAAGAAGACGACCGTCGACGCACAGGTGGGCCAGCAGCAGGGCAAGCTCTACGCCGACTGCCTGGAGCAGATGCACGGGCAGCGCCCGATCATCTTCTACACCAACGGCTACGACATCTGGCTCTGGGACGACACGCTCTACCCGCCGCGCCGAGTGGCCGGCTTCTACAAGAAGGACGAGCTGGCCCGACTGATCCTGCGCCGGAGCCAGCGCAAGTCACTGGACGTGGCCAAGGTGAAGGACGCCATCGCCGGGCGCTACTACCAGAAGCGGGCCATCGGCAGCATCGCCGCGCAGTTCGCCAGCGCTCGGCGTAAGGCGCTGCTGGTGATGGCCACCGGCACCGGCAAGACGCGCACCGCCATCGCCCTGGTGGACTTGCTGCAACACGCCGGCTGGGTGAAACGCGCCCTGTTCCTCGCCGACCGGGTCTCGCTGGTTCGCCAAGCGTGCAACGCCTTCAAGGCGCACCTGCCCGAGTCGAGCCCGGTGAACCTGGTCACCGAGAAGGACACCGAGGGCCGCGTCTACGTCTGCACCTACCCGACCATGATGGGCATGATCGACGAGACCGAGGCCCAGACCGAGACTAAGACCGAGACCAGCCGGGGCGGCACCGAGGCCCGCTTCAGCGTCGGGCACTTCGACCTGGTCATCATCGACGAGGCGCACCGCTCGGTGTACCAGAAGTACGGCGCGATCTTCCGCTACTTCGACGCCCTGCTGGTGGGCCTGACCGCCACGCCCCGGGAGGAGGTGGACAAGAACACCTACGACCTCTTCGAGCTGGAGCCGGGCGTGCCGACCGACGCCTACGAGCTGACCGAGGCGGTGAACGACGGCTTCCTGGTGCCGCCCCGCGTCGAGCAGGTGGACCTGCGCTTTCCCCGTGAGGGCATCGACTACGACAGCCTGAGCGACGAGGAGAAGGCCCAGTGGGAAAGCCTCGACTGGGGCGACGACGTGGAGCCGGGGGTGCTGCCGGACCGGGTGAATGCCGCCGCCATCAACAGTTGGCTCTTCAACCGCGACACCGTGGACAAGGTGCTCCAGCACCTCATGGAGCATGGCCACACCGTCGAAGGCGGTGACCGGCTGGCCAAGACCATCATCTTCGCCCGCAACCACGACCACGCGACCTTCATCGAGGAGCGGTTCAACCACCACTACCCGCAGCACGCCGGGCACTTCGCCCGCGTCATCGACAACCGGGCCAAGTATCCGCAGAGCCTGATCGACGACTTCGGGCAGAAGGACAAGGCCCCGCACATCGCCATCTCCGTGGACATGCTCGACACCGGCATCGACGTGCCGGAGGTGGCCAACCTGGTCTTCTTCAAGCCGGTCTACTCGAAGATCAAGTTCTGGCAGATGATCGGGCGCGGCACCCGGCTCTGTCCCGACCTCTACGGGCCAGGCGAGGATAAGCAGGACTTCCGCGTCTTCGACTTCTGCTTCAACTTCGACTTCTTCCGCGAGAATCCCGAGGGCATCAACGCCACCGACAGCGCCCCGCTCGGCACCCGGCTGTTCCGTGCCCGCGTGCAACTGCTCGGCCACGTCCAGGCCAACCCCGAGCTGGACCCGGATGCGGATCTGCTGGTGTCACTCACCGAAGGGCTGCACGGCGAGGTGGCGGCGATGAACCCGGACAACTTCATCGTGCGGATGCACCTGGAGGCGGTGGAACGGTTCCAGCAGCAGGACGCCTGGGCGGATCTCAGCGAGAGCGACCGCCAGACCCTGCAGCGGGAGCTGGCCGGGCTGCCCAGCGAGATCGCCACCGACGACATCGAGTCGCGGCTCTTCGACCTCACCGCGCTGCGCATGCAACTGGCGCTGGCCGAGGCGGACCAGGGCGCCTTCGAGCGCCACCGACAGCGCGTGGTCGAGATCGCCATGTTGCTGGAGGAGAAGGCCGCCATCCCGGCGGTGGCGAAGCAGCTCGAATACCTGGCCAGTGTGCAGGAGAGCGGCTTCTGGGAAGGCGTCGATCTCAAGCAGTTGGAGGATCTGAGGCTGCGTCTGCGGGGGCTGGTGCCGTTCCTCGACAAGCAGAAGCGCAAGATCGTCTACACGGATTTCCAGGACCAGGTGCTGGGCGTGCGGGAGGAAACGCCGGTGGTCGTGCCGAAGATGACCGGCGCCCAGTACGCGAAGAAGGTGGAGGACTACCTGCGCAACCACCTCGACCACCTCGTGATCCACCGCCTGCGCTCCAACCAGCCACTGACGGAGCTGGATCTGAAGGGTCTGGAGACCACCCTGACTGAGATTGGCGAAGGGGATGGGGAGACCCTGCTGTCCGGCCTGTTGACCCAAAGCGGCGCACCGTCCCTGGCGCATTTTATTCGCAGACTGGTGGGCATGGACCGCGCTGCGGCTCAGGCGGCGTTCTCGCAGTACCTCAATGACCGCAGCCTGACTGCGCCTCAGATCCGGTTTATCGAGATGGTCATCGACCAACTGACGGCGCGAGGTGTCATGGATGCTGCGGCCCTGTACGAGCCGCCGTTCAGCAACCTGCACGCCGGGGGACCAGACGCGCTCTTCGCGGGCAAGGAGACCGTGATCGACGGAGTTTTCCAAACGCTGAAATCCCTGGAGCCTCAGGTTCAGAACGTGGCCTGATCAATAAGCCGAGATCCGGTATTTGAGCGAAGCCGTCCTTCAAGAATTTCGCTTTCTTCAGCCCCCAGCCCTCAGCCCTCAGCCCTCAGCCCTCAGCCCTCAGATATAGTGACCGAGGAGAAACGTCGCGAGGGAAGAGCACAAACCAACATGCACAATCCGCCAAGCTACCAACAGGCACTGG
>NZ_JAIFKJ010000389.1 GCF_019695415.1 Thiohalocapsa sp. | reverse complement strand
GGTGTGGGTTAACAGAAGCAGGGCGGCGGGAAGTGTCCGACCGTCCGGGCTCGCTGCAGAAGTGGCGCATCCCCCCCGGCCCCCCAGGGCGGTCTGGGCCGGACGCCTGGGTTGCATTGCCGGGCGGAGAGGCTGCGGGCGCTGGCCAATTCACCAGTGAGCCGATGTCCGTGGGAGGTTCGGGCACCCAAAGCAGCGCCCCGACTCGGCCGGCGGCGCCGGCATCGGCGGAATAGCATGCAGACGGGCGGCGTGGCTCCCCCGGCTGCACAGTTGCTCCTGCGGGCCGCTGTGGCGGGCCATGGGCGCCGAAAACCCGCCCGCCGGGCCTGCGGTCAAGGCCGCGGGCGGGCGCAACAGGGTATCGCCTTGGTGCTGGTGCTCTGGATCATCGCGCTGCTGACCATCATGGCGCTTGGCCTGACCACCACCCAGCGAACCGAGACAGCCTTAGCGCGCAACCAGATCGACGCCGCACGCTTTCGCGCCCATGCGGAGACGGCGCTGGCGCTGACGGCGCTGAATTTCCTCTCGACGCCCCTCGAGGCCACGCCGCCGGAGCTCGTCTGGATCCCTAACGGGGTGCCGCGCACCTTGGTGCTCGACGGCATGACCTTCACCGTCACCGTCACCAACGAAGCGTCGCGCATCGACCTGAACCTCGCCACCCGCGACGTGCTGGCCGCCCTCATCGAGCTCGCCCAGGGCGAGGAGGACTTTGATCCGAGCGCGCGCGACGCCCTCGCGGACGCCATCGTCGACTGGCGCGATGAAGATGACCTGATCCAGCTCAATGGCGCCGAGGACGGCGAATATGCTGATGTCGGGCTGCCCTATGGGGCCGGCGATGGCCCGTTCACCAGTGTCGAGGAGCTGCGCCAGGTGCTGGGCATGACCCGCGCCCTCTATCAGCGCTTGGCGCCGCATCTGACAGTGTGGACCCGCACGGATCAAGTGGAGCAGCGGTTCGCTACGCCCGAGGTGTTGGTGGCCACCCAGGGCATTCTGCTGGAGGATGCCCTGGAACTGGTGAATCAGCGGGACCAGCCAATGTTGCCGGACGGAGAGCCGGCAACCGTCACCAACCGTGGCGGTCCGCTCTATCGGGTTCGGTTCTCCCAAACAGACGCCGCCGGGGCCGGCCGACACATGGAGGCCCTGCTGATGGTCCAGCGCGGGGGGCAATCGCCATTCGAGGTGCTTTGGCGCCGCTACGGACTGCTGGCGGATGAGAACACCTCGGCGGCGGCCGAGATGCAGTAACGGGCGGATGCACAGGTATCGCGCTATTCTATGCGTTGGCTCCCTGTACGTGGCTTCTCGGGGGGCTAGTCTGTCGTGGGTCTTCACGCGTCAGCTTCGCGGATGCGGCCGCGACACGCCGGAGGCATCATCGGATCATGGAGTTCAGTATGGCGCCAGTTTTCTGCAGCAGGGTCACTCGCGCGGCCGCCACCGCTGGCGCGCAGACCGCGGCCCTGTCGGGGCTGCGCGGACTGCATGCGCCCCGGGGGGCCGGTCTGACCCCGACGGCTAGGGCTCCTGTCGACCGTCGTCTCCCCGACCATCGCCTCCCTGCACGGGTGCTGCGCTCACGGCCATGGCAGGGCTGAACGGAATCTTGTCCGTCGCCGGCGTGCGGCTCCCGTCGGCGTCAGCGCTGCCCGGTATCGGGCTGCTGCGACGCTGGCGTGATGCCTTGGTGCACTGCCTGCCTCGGCCCGTGCGGCGCTGGCTTGCATTGCGTAACCCGCGGCTCGTGGTGCAGCCGCATGGCGACGAGGCCCAGCTCCTGCTGCAGATCGGTGCCGATCGCGAGCCCGTTGGCGGGCTGGATCTGCGCACCGGCGGCACGGTTACCGCCGCGTTGGCGCGCCCGCCGAAGCAGGGTTGGCGCGAAACCTGGCTGGAGCTGCAGGCGTCAGAAGTGCTGCTGCGGCGTACGACGCTGCCCGCCCAGGTGCAGGACAAATTGCGTCAGGTGGTCAGCTTCGAGCTCGACCGGCTCACGCCCTTTAACGCCAAGGACGTCTACTTCGACGCCCGCGGGCTTGGCCCCGTCGCCCGCGGTACCAAGGTCGACGTCGAGGTTGCAGTGGTGCGCCGCGATGCCGCCGCCGACTGGCTGGACCGACTTCGCGAGGCACACTCGCCGGCGGCCCGGCTTGCCTGGGCCGGCGCCTGGCCTGGGGCAAACCTGCTGCCGCGTGAGGAGCGCCCGAAGCCCAGGCGCTTCGGCTCATTGGTGACGCAGCTGCTGTGGCTGTTGCTGCTTGCGCTGCTGGTGGCAGCGCTGCTCACCCCGCTGTGGCAGAAGCAGCGTGCGCTCGAGGCGCTCGATGCGGAGCTTAGAGAGGTGCGTAGCGCCGCGATCGAGGTGGAGGAGCTGCGCGAGGCCCTGGAGCGGGCCCGCCTCGGCAGCGTCGAGGTGCTGAACCGCAAGCGCGGGCAGCCGCGCATGACCGATCTGCTGCGCGAGCTCACGGATCTCCTGCCGGACGGTACCTGGGTGCAAACACTCAACTTCCGCGATGGCGAGGTGGATGCCCGCGGCGAATCCGACCAGGCGACGGCCTTGATCGGCCTGCTGGAGCAGGGCGTCGGTATCGATGCCGTACGCTTTCGCTCCCCGGTGATGCAGGTGGCCAATACCGGCCAGGAGCGCTATCACCTCTCTTTCACCTACAGCAGGGCGACACCCGAGTGAGGACCGCCTGAAGTGTCCCCGAGTCCCGTCGCATGAGCACGCCCATCAGCGCTGACGCAACGCCGAGCCCTACATCACAACCGGTGGTAGCGGCGGACGCTGCCGCGGGTGCGACCGCCGTCTCAGCGCCGCCGCGGCGGCGTCGGGTCGCCCAGCTGCCCTGGGGTTGCATCGGCGCCTGGGCGGCGGCGCTGCTCATCCCGGTGTTGCTGGTGCTCGCGGTGGCCCTGCCGTGGTGGCAGCGCCTGCAGACACTGGACGCGGACTATGCCCGCGGTCTGGACCAGCTCGTGCGGTATCAGCGCCTGGTGGCGACGCTGCCGTCGCTGCGAGCGGAGCTGGCCCGCGAGCAGGCCAACGACGAATTCAAGGCCTTCTATTTCGATGCCGAGACGCCGGCGCTCGCCGGAGCCCGCCTGCAGAGTGAGGTGCAGGACATGGTCCGCAGTGCCGGGGCCCGGCCCATCAGCACCCAAATCCTGCCGGTGGACGAAGAGGAGCAACCGCAGCGGGTCCGTATCCGGACCCAACTGCAGGGCACCACGGACGAGCTGCTGGATGTGCTGTATCGCATCGAGAGTGCGCGGCCATTCCTCTTCGTCGACCAGATGTCCATTCGCTCCACCAGCCCACGGCGAAGCACCATCCGCCGCCGCGTATCGCAGCGCCGGGTGGAGCAGAACGTCGGCCAGCTGACTGTCCGGCTCGACATCTTCGGCTACATCCTCGGGAGCGGCGCATGAAGCCCGTGCTGTTCGGCCTGGCGCTCGTCCTCGGGACGCTGCTGGCGATCCAGTGGCAAAGTTGGGCGCCGAACGCGGCGCTGCCGCCGCCGCCGGTACCCCAGCCGGCCGCGGCAGGCGACGGCGGGCAGGGAGCCGACCCGTTGGACCCCTTCGCACTGGAGCCGCCGCCCAAGTCGGAATACGCCTCCGTCGTCGAGCGGCCGCTGTTCCTACCCGAGCGCCGGCCACCGCCTGACGAGCCGGAGGAAGAGCCGGTGGCGGAGGAGCCCATGACGGAGCTCGACGGCGTTGACCTGACTGCGGTGGTCATCACTCCTGCGGTGGTCTCTGCTTGGGTGAGCGGACCGCAGAGCAAGGAAGTCAAGCGTCTGCGCCTGGGCGACGATTATCTGGGTTGGACGGTGAAGACCATCGAGCCCGCGAGGCTGGTGCTCGAGCGACAGGGTGAGACCGATGAGTTACCATTGCGCGACTACACGAATGCGCCAGCGCGCATCCCGCCGACCCGGCTGCCGCCGCGACGCGCGGGCGGCGATCAGGCCCAGCAATCCGACCCAGCGAGCGGCCGGGCGGACGAGCGAGGAGCCGCCGAACAGGCAGAGCCGTCCGAGCAACGCAGGCGTGCGATACGCAGACCGGTACAGCAAACCAGAGGCCGCGGCAGCAATGCCGAGCCCGCGCGCCAACCCCCGAACCGTGCTCCCACGCCCTGACGCCATGCGATCTCAGGACAACAGCGACTCCGACTGCCGCGGGCAGTCCAAGGCGGCCAGTCTGTCTGCACGCCGTTGGGCGTGCAGCGGCGTTTTGTGGGCGGCGATGGCGCTGGCCCTCGCTATCAGCGGCTGCGGTAGCGGTGGTCTGGTGTTCGACCCCACCGAGCGCGTTGGCTCGCCGAAGGGCCACATCACGGACAAGACGCGGCGGTCCGCGCCCACCGGCACCGTCGGTCAGCCACAGAGCATCGCCATTGGCGATGAGGCGCCGGAGCTGGGCGACTCGGTGCGTCCGGGTACGGGCACCTTCGTGCGGCCGGTCGCACCGGCAGGCGTCGATACCACGCCAGGCGACGTGACGCTCAATTTCGATGGCACGGACATACGCGAGGTCGTGAAGGTCATCCTCGGCGACCTGCTCGGTGTAAATTACGTCCTCGATCCCGCCGTTTCCGGATCCGTGTCCCTTCAGACGGGCCGACCGCTGCGCCGCGACATGCTGATCCCCACGCTGGAAATGCTGCTGCGCATGAACAACGCGGCGCTGGTGGACAACGCCGGCACCTACGAGGTCGTGCCGCTGAACAGCGCCGTTCAGGGTCGCATCGTGCCGCAGCTGGGGCAGTCGTCCAGGGCACTGCCGGAGAGCTATAGCGTCCAGGTAGTGCCACTACGCTACATTGGCGCCGAGGAGATGGCGCGGATCCTGGAGCCACTGGCACCGGAAGGGAGCATGCTGCGGGTGGATACGCTGCGCAATCTCATCGTCATCGCCGGTACGAGTCCGGAGATGAGCAACATGCTGGACACGGTGCAGGTGTTCGACGTTGACTGGATGTCAGGCCTCTCCGTTGGCTTTTTCGTGCTCGAGTACGCCAAGGCCGGTGATGTGGTCACACAGCTCGAAACCCTGCTGGCCGACGGCGAAGGCGCGACCCCTTTCAAGGGTCTCTTTCGCTTCATCCCTGTGGAGAGTGCCAATTCAGTGCTCGTGGTGTCGCCGCAGCAGAGCTATCTTGCGCAGATGGAGGACTGGATCGACCGTCTCGACCGCGCCGAGGCGAGCGGCGGCGCTGCGCAGCGGCTCTTTGTGTACCGGGTGCGTCATGGCGATGCCGAGAACCTGGCCGACGTGTTGACCAAGCTCTTCTCCGGCGAAGACGGCGGTGCCCAGGGCCGCAGCGTCGGCGGCGTCGCACCGGGGCTGCAGCAGGCGAGCATCGGCGACGCCGACCGCGGCGATGTCCAGGGCCAGGGGAGCGCCGCGCCGCGTCGCGCCACCGCCAGCACGGTGCAGTTATCGTCGGAGGTGAGTATCGTCGCCGATGCCGTGAACAATTCGCTTCTGGTGCGCTCGAGCCCTCGGGATTACAAAAAGATCCTCGACGCGCTGAAGCAGCTGGACATCGTGCCGCTGCAGGTGCTTGTGGAGGCCACCATTGTCGAGATCGAGCTGGTCGGCAACCTGCGCTATGGGGTGCAATGGCGCTTCTTCGGGCTGGCTGAGGGCGGCGAGTATGACGGCAGCATCCCCGGTAACGTCGGCGGCTATCGCAGCGACATCTCCCTGCGGGACGCAGCGGGGGGCCCGGCGCCGACCTTCCCTGGCTTCAACTGGTCGGTGGTGCTGCGCCCGGACACCATCCGCGCCACCCTCTCCGCACTTGCCTCGGACGACCTGTTGAACGTGTTGTCGTCGCCCTCCGTGATGGTGCGCGACAATCAAACCGCCGAGATCTTCGTCGGCCAGGATGTGCCTGTGCTGAGCACCCAGCAGCAGGGAACCGACACCACGGCTCGGGTCGTCAACAACATCGAATATCGCCAAACCGGCGTGAAGCTCTCCGTCAAGCCGCGGGTCACCCCCGGCGGGCTGGTGCAGATGGAGATCGAGCAGGAGGTCAGCAGCGTCGATGACCAGGCCGCGGGCGGCGTCGACTCGCCGACCTTCCGCCAGCGCACCATTACCAGCAATGTGTCGGTGCGCTCGAACCAGGCGGTCGTGCTCGGCGGCCTTATCGAAGATCGCGAGGACGAGGGCAAGCGTGGTGTGCCGGGCCTCTATCGCGCGCCCCTCATCGGCCCTCTGTTCGGAGAGACCCGGCGCACTGCCACACGGGCGGAGCTGGTGGTGGTGCTGACGCCCCGGGTAATCGCCAGCGACAGCGACATCGAGACGGTTACCCGGGATTTCCGCGAGAAGGTACGCAACCTGGAGTATCGTTTCTGAATCGCCCGCCGATGCCGGACGCCCCCGAGCCCCTCACATCCTCCCGCCGTATCGACTGTGCGGCGGTGGCCCGCGAGGTGTTCGAGATCGAGGCCGCGGGCGTGCTCGGCCTAGCCCGCAACCTTGACGGCGCCTTCACCGCTGCGGTGGAGGCCATCATCGCCACCCGTGGGCGGGTCATCGTCTGCGGCATGGGGAAATCCGGCATCATCGGCAAGAAGCTCGCCGCGACCCTGGCCAGCACCGGCACCCCAGCCTTTTTCATGCACCCGGGCGAGGCCTTCCACGGCGACCTCGGCATGGTGACGCCGGCGGACACCTTCATTGCACTGTCCAACTCCGGCGAGACAGAGGAGCTGGTGAAGCTCCTGCCGTTTCTGCGGGACAATGGCAACCGCATCGTCGCGTTGACGGGCAATGCCCGCTCCACGCTGGCGGCGCACGCGGACCTCCACCTGTCCGTGCGAGTTGAGCGTGAGGCCTGTCCGCTGCAATTGGCGCCCACCGCCTCCACCACCGCGGCGCTGGCTATGGGCGATGCGCTGGCGGTAGCTCTGATGCGCGCGCGGGACTTCCAGCCCGGGGACTTTGCGCGCTTCCACCCGGGCGGCAGCCTGGGCAGGCGGCTGCTGCATACGGTGCGCGAGGAGATGCGTGGCCAGCACCTGCCCTTCGTGCACCCGGAAGCCGACGCCGACGCTGTGCTGGGCGCAGTGACGGACGGCGGCCTCGGCATTGCACTGGTGAGCAGCGACCGCAGCCGGGCCGAGGGCATCGTCACCGACGGCGACCTGCGCCGTGCCGTGCAAGCCCACCGGGAGGCCTTCTTTCAGAAGACCGCTCGCGACCTGATGACGCCCGACCCGGTCACTATCGGCGCCGACAGCAACATGCAGACCGCCATCGAGCTCATGGCGAAGCACCGGATCACATTGCTGGTGGTGGTGGACGACACCGGCGTCGTGGGCGTGGTGCAGAAATGACAGGACCGGGGACCGAGGGCCCAGTTAGGAGACCCGGCGGATACTGAGTCCTAGCCACTAGCCATGATGTCGTGCAGTCGGAAGCTCGACGTTTTCTGCGGCCATCTGGCGCGGTCAAGCACACAATAAGGGGGTAGCGCGATGCAGTTCATCGACCTGAACGCACAACAGCAGCGCATCGCGGCGGACGTGGATGCGCGGATCAAGGCCGTTCTGGCGCATGGGCGCTACATTCTGGGGCCCGAAGTGACGGAACTGGAAGAACGCTTGGCGGACTACGTCGGCGTGCGCCACTGCGTCGGTGTTGCCAGCGGCACCGACGCTCTGTTGGTGGCCTTGATGGCGCTCGACATCGGTCCGGGTGACGAGGTCATTACCTCGCCCTTCACATTCGTCGCCACTGCGGAGGTGATCGCGCTCCTGGGTGCAGTACCCAAGTTCGTCGATATCGACCCTGTCAGTTACAACATCGACCCTGACCGCGTCGAGTCTGCGATCAGCCCCAGGACACGCGCCATCATGCCCGTCTCCCTCTACGGGCAGTGCGCCAACATGGACGCCATCAACACCATCGCCGAGCGCCACGGCCTGCCGGTTATCGAGGACGCTGCGCAGAGCTTCGGTGCGACCTACAAGGGCCGGCGCTCCTGCGGACTTTCGACCATCGGCTGCACCTCGTTTTTTCCGTCCAAGCCGCTCGGCGCCTATGGCGACGGCGGTGCCTGCTTCACCGACGACGATGAGCTCGCCGCCCGCATCCGCCAGGCTATGAACCACGGCCAGGATAAGCGCTACAGTCATCCTCGCCTTGGAATCAACGGCCGCCTGGATACCCTTCAGGCTGCCGTGCTTGTCGCCAAGCTCGCCATTTTTCCGGATGAGGTCGAGCGGCGCGCCGCAGTCGGCGCCCGCTACACAGCGCTGCTCCAGGCCCGCGGCGCCCAAAGCATCAAGGATTCCCGAGAGGGTCTGCTCACCCCGCATGTAGACCCGGACAACACCAGCGTCTTCGCGCAGTACACCCTGCAGGTGGACGACCGCGACGCCGTCGTCGCCAAGCTCATGGCCGAGGACATTCCCACCGCTGTGCACTACCCGATCCCACTGAACCGCCAGGGCGCCTACGCGCACTATTGCTGCCCCGACTGCACGCCCAATGCGGACCGCGCTGCCGCCCGCGTGCTCAGCCTGCCCATGCATCCGTACCTAAGCGCCGAAGACGCCGAGCGCGTCGCGGACGCCGTGGCCTACCCTGGGAGCGCCGGCTCTCAGCCGGTCTGGGCCGCTGCGGAATGAATCCCGATCGATTCGCTAGTATAGGGTTCTCACCCGGTAAGACTGCGAGCCATGTCGAGCAATCAGAGATACGACGTCATCGTCGTCGGCGGCGGCCACGCCGGTACTGAGGCGGCACTCGCCGCGGCCCGCTTGGGCGCGCGCACGCTGCTGCTCACGCACAACATCGAGACCATCGGCCAGATGAGCTGTAACCCAGCTATCGGCGGTATCGGCAAGGGTCACCTGGTGAGGGAGATCGACGCACTGGATGGGCTTATGGCCCGCGCCGCGGACCGCGGCGGCATCCAGTTCCGGATTCTGAACCGCCGCAAGGGACCCGCGGTACGCGCCACCCGCGCCCAGGCGGATCGGGTGCTGTACAAAGCGGCCGTGCGCTTTGCTGTTGAGCAGCAGCCGAATCTCTGGCTGTTCCAACAGGCGGTTGACGATCTGATCCTGGAGCCCACCGGTGGCAGCGAGCGTGTGGCCGGTGTGCGCACCCAGATGGGCCTGCAATTCCAGGCGCCGACGGTGGTCCTGACCGTGGGCACCTTCCTTGGCGGGCGCATCCACGTGGGGCTTACTAACCACCGCGGCGGCCGTGCGGGCGACCCCCCCTCCATCGCGTTGGCCGAGCGTTTGCGGGAGCTCCCCTTCACCGTCGACCGGCTCAAGACCGGCACCCCGCCGCGCATCGACGCCCGCAGCATCGACTTCTCGCGCCTGGAGGAGCAGCCCGGCGACACGCCAGTGCCGGTGTTCTCCTACCTGGGTGACGCCGCGGAGCACCCGCGCCAGGTGAGCTGCCACATTGCCCGCACCACCGAGCGTACCCACGACATCATCCGCGGCGGGCTGTCGCGCTCGCCGATGTTCACCGGCATCATCGAGGGCGTCGGGCCGCGCTATTGCCCCTCCATTGAGGACAAGGTCGTGCGCTTCGCGGACAAGACCTCGCACCAGATCTTCGTGGAGCCGGAGGGGCTCGAGGCTACCGAGATCTACCCCAACGGCATCTCCACCAGCCTGCCGTTCGAGGTGCAGCAAGACCTGGTGCGCTCCATTCCGGGGCTCGAGCAGGCGCATATCACGCGCCCGGGCTATGCCATCGAGTACGACTTCTTCGACCCGCGCGACTTGGCACCGACGCTCGAGACCCGCTTCGTGCCTGGGCTCTATTTCGCCGGGCAGATCAACGGCACCACAGGCTACGAAGAAGCTGCGGCCCAGGGGCTGTTCGCAGGTGCGAATGCGGCGCTGCGGGTGCTCGGCCGCGACCCCTGGACCGTCCGCCGGGACGAGGCCTATATCGGCGTACTGGTGGATGATCTCATCACCCGCGGCACCAACGAGCCCTACCGTATGTTCACGAGCCGCGCCGAGTACCGTCTCATGCTGCGGGAGGACAACGCGGACTTGCGGCTCACCGAGACAGGCCGCCGCCTCGGTCTCGTCGGGGAGGACCGCTGGAGACATTTCGAGGCCAAGCGCGAGACCATCGAGCGTGAGCGTGAGCGCCTGCGGGAGTGTTGGGTGCGTCCGAAGACGGCGGCGGCACAGACTTTAGAGCAGTCCACCGGCGAGCACATTGCCCGAGAGGTCCGGGCGCTCGACTTGTTGGCCCGGCCTCGCGTTCGCTACGCAGACCTCGTGGCGGTGCCAGGCATGGGCCTGGGTGCAAGGCCCGTTGACCTTGAAGTGGCGGAGCAGATCGAGATCCAGACCAAGTATGCGGGCTATCTGGAGCGCCAGCAGCACGAGGTGGCCCGCCAGCAGGCCGAGGACGCCCGCAGCCTTCCCGAGGACTTTGACTATGGCAACGTGCGCGGCCTGTCGGCGGAGGTACGCGAGAAGTTTCAGCGCGTGCGCCCTGCCACCATTGGCCAGGCGGCGCGGATTCCTGGTGTGACACCGGCCGCGGTGTCGCTGCTGTTGATTCACCTGAAGCGCCAGAGCGCCTGATGGCGGCGCCGGCCCCGCCACCAGCCAGCACCTCGGCCGCCGCGGGTGGCGAGTCGGAGCGCACGCCGGCTGCTCGACTGGAGGCCGGCCTCGCTGCCCTCGGCGTTGCTGCCACCGAAGAGCAGCGCCGGCAGCTGCTGGGATATGTGCACCTCCTGGTGCGCTGGAACCGTGCCTATAACCTCACCGCCGTGCGCGAGCCCCTGGACATGATCCCGCGCCACGTGCTGGACAGCCTCGCGGTGCTGCCCTGGGTGCAACGGGGGCCGGTGCTCGACGTCGGTACGGGGGCGGGCCTGCCCGGGCTGCCGCTTGCGATCCTGCGCCCCGACCTCGCCTTTACGCTGCTCGACAGCAACGGCAAGAAGATCCGATTCGTGCGTCAGGCGGTGCTGGAGCTTGAGCTCACCAGTGTCACGCCGGTGCAGGCGCGGATACAGACGTACCGGCCACGGGTGAATTTCGCTACCATAACGGCGCGCGCGGTGGCGTCGCTCGTCGAGCTTTGCCGCGACTGTGAGCCGCTGCTCGCACCAGGAGGCGTGCTGTTGGCCCTGAAGGGCCGTGACCCGGCGCCGGAGCTTGAGGCCCTGGCCACGGCCCCGCCACTTCGCGTCTGCGCGCAAGCGATCCGGGTGCATCGACTCACGGTGCCGATGCTCGACGCCGAGCGTTGCCTGGTATCGGTGCCGTTCGACTAAGTCGGCGCCCCTGGCCACGCCGCCCAGGCGCCCCTGGCCACGCCGCCCAGGCGCCTCAGGCGGCGTGCGCCGTTGGCAAGTGCCCCGCGCCGCCCGGCTCCTTCGTCACGGTCTTACGGACGGCGCCATGCGCCAACACACGCTCGCAGGAACCACATGGCCCGCATCATCGCCATCGCGAACCAGAAAGGCGGGGTCGGCAAGACCACCACCGCCGTAAACCTGGCCGCATCCCTTGCCTCCATGGGCCGGCGTGTGCTGCTGGTGGACATGGACCCCCAGGGTAACGCGACCATGGGCGTCGGCGTGGACAAGAATGCGCTGGAGCATACGGGCTGCGATGTGCTGCTCGACAACGCGCCCTTTGCCCAGTGCGTGGTGCGGGTGCCAGAGCCCGCACCCGGTTTTGACCTGCTGCCGTCCAATGGCGACATGACCGCCGCCGAGGTGGGCTTGATGCAAGCTGAGGCCCGCGAGCGCACCCTGGCAGTGCGGCTCGCCGCGCATGCGGAGGCGTATGAGGTCATCCTGTTGGACTGCCCGCCGTCGCTCAACATGCTGACGGTGAATGCGCTGGTGGCAGCGGACGGCGTACTGATCCCAATCCAGTGCGAATACTATGCACTCGAGGGGCTCTCCGCCCTGCTCGACACCATCGAGCAGATCCGCACCAGCCGCAATGGGGCGCTGCGCATCGACGGCATCCTGCGCACCATGCACGACCCACGGAATAATCTGTCGAATCAGGTTTCCACGCAGCTGGTGACGCACTTTAAGGGCCAGGTCTACCGAACCATCGTGCCGCGTAACGTGCGCTTGGCCGAGGCGCCGAGTCACGGCCTACCGGTGCTGGAATACGACCGCAGCTCCCGCGGCGCGCTGGCATATTTAGCGCTCGCCGGCGAGGTGATGCGCCGCCGTGAGCCGGCGCCGAATGCCGCCTGAGCCGACCCAGACCCGGCCCCTGCTCCGGAGCCACCCGCGCCAATTGAGCCGCTTCGGTACCGTGAAGAACGCCCTATCGCTGATCGACCCACCGATTGATGTCCCACCCGAGCCGCCGCCGACCGCCTATGCCCAGAATCCAGCAGAGCTCTCGCCGGCTATCCATGAACCGCGGAGGCCGGCGGAGAAGGGGGTGCAGCCTATGACCAGCGCCAAGAAACGGGGGCTTGGCCGGGGTTTGGACGCGCTGCTGAGCGGTGCGCGTCAGGATACGGGCGCGACGGTCGTCGACGACGCCGCCGCTGAGCCGCTCACGCAGGCGGCGCCCGGTGAGTCGATTCTGCGGCTGCCGCTTGGGCATATCGACCGCGGCCGCTATCAGCCGCGTCGCGAGTTCGACCCGGACGCCATGCGCGAGCTCGCAGACTCCATCGCAAGTCAGGGTGTGCTCCAGCCCATCGTCGTGCGCCCGGTGGCTGGCGGCCGCTTTGAGATCGTCGCCGGCGAGCGCCGCTGGCGCGCGAGCCAGCAGGCAGGGCTCGCGGAGATCCCCGTTGTGGTGCGCGAGGTGGACGAGCAGACCGCCCTCGCCATCGCCCTCATCGAGAATATCCAGCGCGAGAATTTGGCGCCGCTGGAAGAGGCCGGCGCCCTGAGCCGCCTGCAGGAAGAGTTCGGCCTCACCCACCAGCAGGTGGCCGAGGCCGTCGGCAAGTCGCGCACTACGGTGACCAACCTGCTGCGGCTGTTGGAGCTCGGTGGCGAGGCCAAGTCGCTGCTGGACGCCGGCCGGCTGGAGATGGGCCACGCCCGCGCATTGCTCGGACTCAAGGGCGATGCGCAAACACTGGCGGCGCGGCAGGTGGTCTCCCGCGGGCTCTCCGTACGCGAGACCGAGCGGCTGGTGCGTCGGCTGCAGAGCGAGGCACCGGGCGCAGAGCGCCCTCGCGAGCCGGGACAGGACCCGGACATCCGCCGCCTGCAGGATGACCTCGCAGAGCGTCTCGGCGCCCGTGTCGCCATCCAGCACGGCGCCAAGGGCGGCGGAAAGCTGGTGATCGCCTACAACAGCCTGGACGAGCTGGATGGCATCCTCGGCCACATCCAGTGATGGCCCCCGACGCCCGTCATCAACCCGTCAAACCGAATCGTCTCGCTTATGGCAATATGGGCCGGATCTGGTCAGGGATTTGACCAGAATATTCGGGCACGCTTATACTCGCGGGCCTTTGCGGGGGACCGGTGATTTCGGGGAGTACCCGGGGGTTAGGCCCGCGTGATCGCGCTCAGCTGCGCCGCTTGCTGCTCTGGCAAGTTGCTTTCGGCGTCGCGGCGATCGTGCTGGCATCGCCTTTTGGCGACACCGCCTTGAAGTCGGCGGCCATCGGCGCAGGCGTTTGCCTCCTCGCCAACTGGGTGTTCGCCCTGAGGGTCTTCCGTCGCTACCGCGCGCAAGCGCCGACGGAGCTCGCGCTGCGGATCTACTCGGCCGAGATCATCAAGATCGTGCTGATCCTCGGCCTGTTCGGGCTCGCGTTCGCCACCCTTGCGGATCTCAATTTGCCGGCGCTCCTCAGCACCTACTTCGCGGTGCAGGTGCTGCCCGCGCTGTTTGCATCGCGGCCGACGCAATAGCAGGGCCGCCAACCAGGACTGATCGATGGCTGCAGATACGCTCACCGCCCAGGATTACATCTCGCACCACCTGACCAACCTCACCCTGGGCTTCCATCCGGAGCATGGGCTCACCTTCGCGCACGACGCCGAAGAGGCCGCCGCCATGGGCTTCTGGGCGCTGCATGTGGACAGCCTGCTGTGGTCCATCGGCCTCGGCTACCTCGCGTACCGCTTCATGCGCGGCGTTGCACAGAAGGCAACCGCCGGTGTGCCCACGGGCGCGCAGAATTTTCTGGAGTGGATCGTCGACTTCGTCAATGAGAACGTGCGCGGGTCCTTCAGTGCCAAG
The DNA here is from genome assembly GCF_019695415.1 of Thiohalocapsa sp. GTDB lineage: Bacteria > Pseudomonadota > Gammaproteobacteria > Chromatiales > Chromatiaceae > Thiohalocapsa. Next base: position 13,004 of record NZ_JAIFKJ010000389.1, on the reverse strand, counting down.
AACGACCTCGTAGCCCCGTTGGCGCTGACGGTCTTTGTCTGGGTCTTCCTGATGAACTTGATGGATCTGCTCCCAGTGGACCTGATCCCGTATGCGTTTGCGCAGTTCATGAGCCTGTTCGGCGCTGACCCCCACCACGTCTACATGCGCATCGTGCCGACCACCGACCCGAACATCACCTTCGGCATGTCGCTCGCGGTGTTCCTGCTGGTGCTCTACTACAGCATCAAAATCAAAGGCGTCGGCGGCTTCGCGTCCGAGCTGACCATGCAGCCCTTCGGCAAGTTCGGCCTGCCGGCCAACCTGGTCCTGGAAGGCATCAGCCTGCTCTCTAAGCCTCTTTCGCTGTCGCTGCGGCTGTTCGGCAACCTCTACGCCGGTGAGATGATCTTCATCCTCATTGCCTTGATGTACGGCCACAACCTGCTCCTCGATGTCTCCGGCATGACGCTGCAGCTCGCCTGGGCCATCTTCCACATCCTGATCATTACACTCCAGGCTTTCATCTTTATGGTGCTCACCATCGTCTATCTGGACATGGCGCATCAGCACCACTGAGGCCAGCCGCCGCTGGTAGCGCCTGCGCTGCCTGATCTCGACACCGAACACCCTGACCATCCAACCAAACCGATCCCAAGGGGAACAACATGGAACTCGCACAAGCACTCGTCTACGTCGCCGCCGGTCTGATGCTGGGTCTCGGCGCTATCGGCGCCGGTGTCGGCATCGGCGTGCTCGGTGGCCGCTTCCTGGAGGGCGCCGCGCGCCAGCCGGAGCTGATTCCAATGCTGCGCACGCAGTTCTTCATCGTCATGGGCCTGACCGACGCGCTGCCCGTCATCGCCATCGCGATGGGGCTATACGCGATGTTCGCCCTCTGAGCTGTCCTCTGGTCCCCGAAGCCCACGACGGGCGGTCGGCGGCCCTATACAGACCAGGCAGCTGGTGACCGCCGTTCAACACTAGAGGCACAAGTCAGAAAGGCAGACGGATGAACATCAACCTTACTTTGCTCGTGCAGATGATCGCCTTCGGCGTGTTCGTCGCCTTCTGCATGAAGTACGTCTGGCCGCCGATCATGAAGGCGCTGGAAGAGCGCACGGCGAAAATCGCCGAGGGACTCGCTGCTGCCGAGCGCGGCAAAGAGGAGCAGGAGCTGGGCGAGCAGCGCGCGCTGGAGGTCATGAAGGAGGCCAAGACCAACGCGGCGGACATCGTCTCCCAGGCGCAGAAACGCTATAACGAGATTGTCGACGAGGCCAAGCGCGACGCCCAGGCGGAGGCGGAGCGCATTCGCCACGCGGCTCAGGCCGAAATCGAGCAGGAAGCCAATCGCGCCCGCGAGGAGCTGCGTGAGCGTATGGGGCAGCTCGCGGTGGCCGCTGCTGAGAAGATCCTGCAGAAAGAGGTCGACGCCAAGACGCATCAGGACCTCATCGCGTCCTTCGCCAAGCAGATCTAGGGGGAGAGCATGGCCGGAGACACCACCACCATCGCCCGCCCTTATGCTGAGGCCGCCTTCGAGGTGGCTAAGGCGGACGGCACGGTAGACGCCTGGGCCGAAGGACTGGCATTGCTCGGCGCCGTCGTCGAGGACCCGCAGGTGACCGCGCAGATAGGTAGCCCGAACGCCACCTCACAGCAATTGCGCGATCTGATCTTCGGCGTCGCCGGCGAGGGCTTGAGCGAGCACCTGCAGAATCTCGTGCGCCTGCTCGCCCAGAACAAGCGTCTCATTGTGCTGCCGGACATCGCCCGACTCTTCGCGCAGATGAAGACCGTTTACGACGGCTTGCGACACATCGAGGTCACCAGCGCCTATCCGGTGGACGACGCCGAGCGCAGTGCCCTCGGCGAGCGCCTGAAGGCTCACTTCGGCGGCGACGTGGACCTCACCGTGGCCGAGGATCCAAGCCTCATCGGCGGCGTTAAAGTTCGCGCCGGCGACATCGTCATCGACGGCTCGGTGCGCGGCAAGCTGGAGCGCCTGTCCAACGACCTGCAATTCTGACGGCCGCCGGGCTGAAGCGCCCTAGCACGGCGCGCGTCGGCTGCCGTCATCGGAGACTCTCAGCGGAGCAATCCCATGCAACTCAATCCCTCCGAGATCAGTGACCTGATCAAACAGAAGATCGAGCAGTTCGATCTCAAGACCGAGGCGCGCGCCGAAGGCACTATCGTCAGCCTAACCGACGGCATCGTGCGCATCTACGGTCTCTCGGATGCCCAGTATTACGAAATGCTGGAGTTTCCGAACAACATCTACGGCCTGGCGCTGAACCTGGAGCGTGACTCGGTCGGTGCCGTGGTGCTCGGTGATTACACCACGCTCTCCGAGGGCGACTGGGTGCGCTGCACCGGCCGTGTGCTGGAAGTGCCAGTAGGCGAGGGCCTGCTCGGGCGGGTCATCGACTCGCTGGGACAGCCGCTGGACGGCAAGGGCCCGGTGCAGTCCGAGGCCACCTCGCCCATCGAGAAGATCGCGCCGGGCGTCATTGCCCGCAAGTCCGTGGACCAGCCCATGCAGTCCGGCATCAAGGCCATTGACGCCATGGTGCCGGTCGGTCGCGGCCAGCGTGAGCTCATCATCGGGGACCGCCAAACCGGCAAGACAGCGGTGGCCATTGACGCCATCATCAACCAGAAGGGCACCGGCGTTAAGTGCATCTACGTCGCCGTCGGCCAGAAAAACAGCTCCGTCGCAGGCGTGCAGCGCAAGCTCGAAGAGCACGGCGCCATGGAGCACACCATCATCGTGCATGCCGGCGCATCGGATTCAGCGGCCATGCAGTTCATCGCCCCTTACGCCGGCTGCGCCATGGGCGAGTACTTCCGGGACAAGGGGGAAGACGCGCTCATCGTCTACGACGACCTCACCAAACAGGCTTGGGCTTATCGACAGGTGTCGCTCTTGCTGCGCCGCCCGCCCGGCCGCGAAGCCTATCCGGGCGACGTCTTCTACCTGCACTCCCGCCTGCTGGAGCGCGCTGCGCGCATCAACGAGCATGAAGTGGAGAAGCTCACCGACGGCAAGGTCAAGGGCAAGACCGGCTCGCTGACGGCGTTGCCGATCATCGAGACCCAGGCGGGCGACGTGTCGGCCTTCGTCCCCACCAACGTCATCTCCATCACCGACGGGCAGATCTTCCTGGAGACCGACCTGTTCAACGCCGGCATCCGGCCCGCCATCAATGCCGGTCTGTCCGTGTCCCGTGTCGGCGGCTCCGCCCAGACCAAAATCATCAAGAAGCTTGGCGGGGGTATCCGCCTCGCGCTGGCCCAGTACCGTGAGCTCGCGGCCTTCTCGCAGTTCGCATCCGACCTGGACGAGGCTACCCGCAAGCAGCTCGAGCGGGGTGAGCGTGTCACCGAGCTGATGAAGCAGATGCAGTATCAGCCTATGAGCGTTGCGCAGATGGCCGTGTCGCTGTTCGCCGTCAACGAGGGCTACCTCGACGACGTCGAGGTCAAGAAGGTCGTGGACTTCGAGCGCGCTCTGCAGAGCTACATGGGCTCGGCCAAGAAGGACCTGCTGGACAAGATCAATGCCTCCGGCGACTACAGCGACGAGATCAAGGAAGCCCTGCATGCGGCGCTGAAGGACTTCAAGGCAAACAATACCTGGTAGGGGTTCAGACGGTCGTTCGCACAGAAGCGCACCGATGCGCCTGAGCGGCAGGGCCTGCACGCCATGGCCGAGGGCCAAGGGCCGGGGACTCCTCGGCAGCGACCTCAGCCCTCAGCCCCCGGCCCTTTTTGTCAGCCCTTTGCGCAAGGCGATGCCCTCGCATTCGCCCAGCGACAGTTAGAACCCCCGATTCGGAGCCCCTTATGGCAGGCGCCAAAGAAATCCGCACCAAGATCTCCAGCATCAAGAGCACGCAGAAGATCACCAAGGCCATGGAGATGGTCGCGACGTCGAAGATGCGTAAGGCGCAGGACCGCATGCGTGCCTCGCGGCCCTACGCCGAGAAGATGCTTCAGGTCATCCGGCATCTGGCCAAGGCGTCGCCGGAGTATCACCACAGCTTCCTCGCCACTGAGCGGGAGGTGAAGCGGGTGGGTTACATCGTCGTGTCCTCCGACCGCGGGCTCTGCGGTGGTCTCAACGCCAACCTGTTCCGCAAGCTGGTGTCGGAGATCCGCCAGCACCGGGACAACGGCGTGGATGCCATGTTCTGCACCATCGGCAACAAGGCGCTCGGGTTCTTCCGGCGCTTCGGCGGCAAGGTCGAGGCACAGGTCACGCACCTCGGCGACAAGCCGCACATTGAAGACCTCATCGGCACCGTCAAGGTGATGCTGAATGCCTTCGAGCAAGGCGAGATCGACGCGATCTACATCGCCTATAACGAGTTCGTGAACACCATGACCCAGCAGCCGACGATCCGGCAGCTGGTGCCCATCCAGGCCGAAGAGGATGGGCCGACCGGGCCGATCTGGGACTACATCTACGAGCCCGACGCTCGCCTGGTGCTCGACAACCTGCTCACCCGTTACATCGAATCACTGGTGTACCAGGCAGTGGTGGAGAACGGCGCCTGCGAGCAGGCTGCCCGGCGCGTGGCCATGAAGGCCGCCACCGACAATGCCGGCGGCCTCATCGATGAGCTGCAGCTGGTCTACAACAAGGCCCGCCAGGCGGCAATTACGCAGGAGCTCTCCGAGATCGTGAGCGGCGCTGCTGCGGTCTAGCCCTCAGTGCAGGCAACCCATACGGACCGAATTCCCCATTCAACCCATCGATCCGCTTCGCGCTGCGGCGTGAGGCAGCAGACGAGGAAAACATTATGAGCTCCGGTAAGGTCGTGGAAATCATCGGCGCCGTCGTCGATGTTCAATTCCCCCGCGGCGAAATGCCCAAGGTCTACGACGCGCTGATGATCGACAAGAACGGTCTGACGCTGGAGGTCGAGCAGCAGTTGGGTGACGGTGTGGTGCGCACCATCGCCATGGGCTCCACCGACGGTCTGCAGCGCGGCGTGGACGTCACCAACACCGGTAAGCCCATCAGCGTGCCGGTGGGTCAGCCGACGCTCGGCCGCATCATGGACGTGCTCGGCCGTCCCATCGACGAAAAAGGCGAGGTCGCGGCCGACGAGCTCTGGTCCATCCACCGCAAGCCGCCGACCTTCGAGGAGCAGTCCGGTGCCACCGAGGTGCTGGAGACCGGCATCAAGGTCATCGACCTCATCATGCCAATTGCCAAGGGCGGCAAGGTCGGACTGTTCGGCGGCGCCGGCGTGGGTAAGACGGTCACGCTGATGGAGCTGATCCGCAACATCGGCGTTGAGCACTCGGGCTACTCGGTGTTCGCCGGCGTGGGCGAGCGTACCCGCGAGGGCAACGACTTCTACCACGAAATGACCGAATCCAACGTGCTGGACAAGGTCGCTCTGGTGTACGGTCAGATGAACGAGCCGCCGGGCAACCGCCTGCGCGTGGCACTCACCGGACTGACCATGGCCGAGTTCTTCCGTGACGAAGGTCGTGACGTGCTGATGTTCATCGACAACATCTACCGTTACACCCTCGCTGGCACCGAGGTCTCGGCGCTCCTGGGCCGCATGCCGTCCGCGGTGGGCTACCAGCCGACGCTGGCCTCCGAGATGGGCGCGCTGCAGGAGCGCATCACCTCCACCAGCACCGGCTCCATCACCTCCTTCCAGGCCGTCTACGTGCCCGCGGATGACCTTACCGACCCGTCGCCCGCCACGACCTTCGCGCACTTGGACGCGACGCTCGTGCTCTCGCGCCAGATTGCGGAGCTCGGCATTTATCCTGCGGTTGACCCGCTGGACTCCACCAGCCGTATCCTGGACCCGAATGTCGTCGGTCAGGAGCACTACGACACCGCCCGTGCCGTGCAGGGTACGCTGCAGCGCTACAAGGAGCTCAAGGACATCATCGCCATCCTCGGCATGGACGAGCTCTCCGACGAGGATAAGATGATCGTCGCCCGCGCGCGCAAGATCCAGCGCTTCCTCTCGCAGCCGTTCTTCGTGGCGGAGGTTTTCACCGGCTCTCCGGGCAAGTACGTGTCCCTCAAGGACACCATCGCGGGTTTCCAGGCCATCGTCAACGGCGACCACGACGCGCTGCCTGAGCAGGCGTTCTACATGGTCGGCTCCATCGAAGAGGCCGTTGAAAAGGCCCAGAAGATGTAAAGCCGCGGGTCCGGTCGGGGCGGCAACCGGCGCCCCAGCCCCGGCTTCTGCCGTTGGATTCAGCCGACCGCGGCGATCCGCTCAGACCATCGGAGTCCGCCAACATGGCAATGCAGATTCACGTGGACATCGTAAGCGCCGAGGGTGCAATCCACTCGGGAAGTGCCACGATGCTCTACGCCCCAGGCGAGATGGGCGAGCTCGGCATCGCCGCCCGCCACGCCCCCCTCATTACTCGGCTCAAACCGGGTGATGTTCGAGTCGAGGACGACCACGGGAACATGGAGCATTTCTATGTCTCCGGCGGCATGCTCGAGGTGCAGCCGGACGTCATCACCGTCCTGGCGGATACCGCCATTCGCGCCGAGAATATCGACGAGGCCAAAGCCCTGGAGGCGAAGCGCCGCGCGGAAGATACCCTCGCCGGGCAGACCGCAGAGTTCGAATACGCTAAGGCGCAGGCCGAGCTGGCCGAAGCCATTGCCCAGCTGCGCGCTATCGAGAAGCTGCGCAAGATGCGCAGCAGTTGAAGCGCATCGACGCAGGCGGCTGCCGCAACGAGCCTGCCGCCTATGCGGTAATCCAGCGGCAGTGCTTTTGAGTCGAATCAGCTTGCGCTATGCCCGCACAAGCCGCCTCCCGCAACCAGCGTCCTAACCCATGATCATGTACCCGCGGCCAATGCTCCAGCGTGGCACCGATGACGCCATCGGCGTCGGCGCCCTGCGGTGAGGCCCTGCCCGGCCGTGTCCCGCAGCAATCAATACCTGGGCCACCTGCCCGCCCGGATCCCTGCCCCATGACCTTGGGCGTCGTCATACTCGCCGCCGGAAAGGGCACGCGTATGCGCTCGTCCTTGCCGAAGGTGCTGCATCCCCTCGCCGGCCGTCCGCTGCTGCGCCATGTGCTCGACTCGGCTGAAGCGGTCGGCGCCGCTCGAGTCTGCGTAGTGTATGGCCATGGCGGCGAGTTGGTGCCGCAGACACTGGCCGATGCGGACTGCAGTTGGGTGGTTCAGGCGGAGCGCCTCGGAACCGGGCACGCCGTGCAGCAGGCACTGCCGGCTATGACGGGCGTGGACCGGGTCCTGGTCCTCTACGGCGACGTGCCCCTCATCGAGGCGGAAACCCTGAATCGGCTCATCGCCGACAGCAGCGACACGTCGCTCGGTCTGCTCACTATGACCCTGGCCGATCCCACGGGCTATGGGCGTATCGTCCGGGATGGCGCCGGCCGCGTGCTGCGGATCGTCGAGCAGAAAGATGCGAGCGACGCCGAGCGCGCCATCAGCGAGGTCAACACCGGCATCATCGTTGCGGACCGCGAGCGGCTCGCGCATTGGCTCGGGCGCATCGATAACGACAACGTCCAGCGTGAGTACTACCTCACCGATATCATCGGCCTCGCTACTAGCGATGGTGTCGATGTGGTGACGGCCCAACCCGAGTGCCTGGAAGAAGTCGCCGGCATCAACGACCGCGTCCAGCTCGCCGAGCTGGAGCGCTATCATCAACGTCGCACCGCCGAATGCCTAATGCGCCGCGGCACGACTGTCATGGACCCGGCGCGCATCGATATCCGCGGCAGGCTCGACTGTGAGCGGGACGTCGTGCTGGACGTGAACCTTATCTGCGAGGGCGATGTGTACATCGGTGCTGGTGCCCGCATCGGACCAAACTGTGTGCTCAAGGACTGTTACATCGGCGCCGGCGCGGAGGTTCTCGCCAACTGCGTCATCGAAGGGGCGAGCATCGGTGCCGATGCTCGCATCGGTCCCTTCGCGCGGCTGCGGCCGGAGGCGGACATCGGCCGCGAATGCCACATCGGCAATTTCGTCGAGGTGAAGAAAGCGCGTATTGCGGAGTCGAGCAAGGTCAATCACTTGAGCTACATCGGCGATGCCGAGATCGGCGTGCGGGTAAACGTCGGCGCCGGCACCATCACCTGTAACTACGATGGCGCGAATAAGCACCTGACCCAAATCGGGGACGGCGCCTTCATCGGGTCTAACACCGCGCTGGTGGCGCCGGTGTCCGTCGGTCCCGGCGCTACCGTTGGCGCGGGCTCCGTGATCATCACGGACGCACCGCCCGAGCAGCTGACACTGAGCCGTGCACGGCAGGTGACCATCGAGGGCTGGGAGCGGCCTCGAAAGAAGTAACGAGTAACGAGTTACGAGGATCTGCGTTCGCTCGGCCGAGCTCGGCTTTCTTTTCTTTTGTCGCCCTTAGATCGCCTCGCGCCTCGATACTCGATACTCGATACTCGCCCCTAAGCCCATAGCCGGAGCTCAATGTTATGTGCGGCATCGTCGGCGCCATCGCTCAACGGCCCGTGGCGGCCATCCTGCTGGAGGGGCTGAAGCGGTTGGAGTATCGCGGTTATGACTCCGCGGGTCTCGCCGTGCTGAGCCCCGGCGGCGGCATGCGGCGCCTGCGCACGCTCGGCAAGGTGTCCAAGCTGGTAGACGCCGTCGCCGCGGAACCGTTCGAAGGCAGCATCGGCATCGCCCACACCCGCTGGGCCACCCATGGTGAGCCGTCCACCGAGAATGCCCACCCGCATATTTCGGGCGAGCGTTGCGCCATCGTGCACAATGGGATCATCGAAAACCACGCCGCCCTGCGGGCGAAACAGATCGCCGCGGGGCACAGCTTCGGCTCACAGACCGACACAGAAGTGGTCGTCCATGCCGTATACGATGAGCTAGCTGCGGGCCATTGCCTCACCGAGGCCGTGCGGCGGACCGCCGGGCGGCTGGAGGGGGCTTACGCGCTGGGTGTCATCGACTCGAAGGACCCCAGCCGGCTCGTGGCCGCCCGCCAGGGCAGCCCGCTGGTGATCGGCGTCGGCTTCCAGGAGCACTTCATCGCCTCCGATGTCTTCGCCCTGCTGCCGGTAACCAACCGGTTCATCTTTCTGGAAGAAGGCGACCTTGCGGAGCTGCGGCTCGACGGTGTCACCATCTGGGACCGTGACGGCGAAGTGGTGGAGCGCCCGGTGCGTGAGTCCACGGTGGCTGCGGACTCGGCCGAGCGCGGCGAGTACCGTCACTTCATGCAGAAGGAAATCTTCGAGCAGCCGCGGGCCATCGCCGATACCTTGGAGGGCCGTCTCGCCGCCGAGCATGTGCTCCCGGAGGCCTTCGGTCTCGAGGCCGAGGCCGTGCTGGCTCAGGCTCAGGCCGTCACCATCGTCGCCTGCGGCACCAGCTACCATGCTGGGCTTGTGGCCAAGTATTGGATCGAGGCCCTCGCCAGCATGCCCTGCCATGTGGAGGTAGCCAGCGAGTACCGCTACCGCAAGCATGTAGTGCCGGCGGACGCCCTCTTCGTCACCGTCTCCCAGTCCGGCGAGACCGCCGACACCCTGGCCGCGCTGCGCATCGCTAAGCACAGCGGCTATGCGAACACCCTCGCCATCTGCAACGTCCCCGAGAGCTCCCTGGTGCGGAGTCGGACCTGGTGCTGCTCACCCACGCCGGGCCCGAGATCGGCGTGGCCTCCACCAAAGCCTTCACGACGCAGCTGGTCGCGCTCTTGCTCTTCTCCCTCAACCTCGCTCGCACCCGCGGCATGGACGCGGCGCAGGAGGCCCAGGCCGTCCGCCTGCTGCGTGGGCTGTCGGCGCAGCTGGAGGAGGTGCTCGCCATCGACCCGCAGATCGCCGCTCTGGCCGAGCACTTCGTGGAGAAGCACCATTGCCTCTTCCTCGGCCGCGGTGAGCAGTATCCGATTGCGATGGAAGGGGCGCTCAAGCTCAAGGAGATCTCTTACATCCACGCCGAGGCCTACCCGGCCGGCGAGCTCAAGCACGGGCCGCTGGCCTTGATCGACGAGGACATGCCCGTAGTGGCTGTGGCGCCCAACAACGCCCTGCTGGAGAAGCTCAAATCCAATTTGGAGGAGGTCCGCGCCCGCGGCGGCCAGCTCTATGTCTTCGCCGACACCCAGGTGCCCATGCAGGAGGAGCCCGGCATCACCGTCATACGCCTCCCCGAGACCGACGACCTTATCGACCCCCTCGTCTTCACCATCCCCATGCAGCTGCTGGCCTACCACGTGGCGACCCTCAAGGGCACCGACGTAGACCAGCCACGCAACCTGGCCAAGTCGGTGACGGTGGAGTAGCGGCCGTCCTTATGGTGGCGGTCGTGTAACGCCCCTTCTCCCGCCTTTTTCAGATACCTATAGACTCGGTCCGTGGCGCGGCTTTGACAACAGGCGGATCAGCTTGGCGAGCAACAACAGCCAGGGCGTGCCGTGCAACAGCAGATCGAAGATGTCGATGGGCCTAACCAGCTCGCCCGCGGCCAGCATCTTGAGCTTCTCCCAGACGTGGGGCTCCGGGAAGAATGGGGCGAGCCCCAGGGTCAGCGCCAGGATAAGCAGCAGTGGGAGGGACAGTCGATCGAGCCAGTCGAGCACGGGTAAGCCTTGTTTGTTTTCGGGGACCTGCGCCCACCGGGGAAAGCGCGTGGTCAATTGGCGGCATGGTGCCTGCCTGCGCCGGTTCGGTCCAGCGCCCCTCGCCTGTGAGGTTGCTTCAGACCGTCCCCGCCCCGCGCACGCGACCCCAAAGCCGCCAGCCGGCGGCTGCGAGCATCGCCGCCCAAAGCGGCGAGAGCGCTGTCAAGCCAGCGCCGCCCTGCCAAAAGGCGGCCGCCAGCGCGGCGGCCAGCGCCAGAAGCTGGCCTGCTTGTACCCGTTTGGTGCTGAGCGGCTCACCCGTCTCGTCCGCCGTGCTCTCGATGCCAATCTGCGCAAGGACCACCGGGATGAACAGCGCGGCTAGTGCCAGCGCGGCGAGTACCGCGGTCAGGTCAGGCAACGGCCGCGGCCCCTCGGGCATCAGCACGATGACGACCGCGGCGGCGATCGTGGCGGCGCCGATGCCGGTGATGAGCCGCCGCCGGCTCGGTGGCGCTAGGATGCCGTCCAACAGCACCGCAACGCCGGCGGCGGCCAGATAGACGGGCTGCGCCGGTAGGGAGATCAGCACGCCCAGGGCTAGGAGTAGGCCCAAATCCAGCACCGTTGCGGGGAGGCCGGTACTGCGGTTCACCGCGCGCACGGCCAGCAGCACGAGGAAGAGCGCGCCGATGTCCGGCAGCCCCGCCGCCAGCAGCCCGGGCAGGCTGAGGGCGGCGCCGAGCAGGGCGGCGTCGCTCTGGTCGGGGTCCAGCTCCCGAGCGAGCGCCCAGGCCAGAAAGCAGGCCAGTGCGGCCAGGGCTGCGGAGCCGAGTGCCGCGAGCCAGCTGCCGGTGTGCAGACCGAAGATGAGCCAGGCCGCCACCAGCACGGCGGCGCTCAGACCCAGGATGCGGCGGTTGCTGGCATAAGCGGTGTCGACGGGGCGCGCCAGGCCCGAGAGGCGTCGCAGATTCATGATAATCGCTCACTGCTGCAGAAGCATGACGGACAGATCGCGTTGATCCGGGCGGAGTTCCAGGGGCACGACGCGTGCAATGGATGGCGGCAGCTCCAGCGGGTGCGCGGATTGGGCGTCGGGCTGTTGCGGCGCCTGGCGTGCCTCATCGTAAGCGCTCGATTACCAGCCGCGAGTCCACCCCGCACAGGCCTCCACCGGAGGGCCCCGCGCCGCACGAAGCGCCCATCGGGTGCAGACCTGCGCCGGCGGGCGCAACGGAAGCGATGTGCGCCAGATGCCTATGCGGCCCCCGATCGTGCGACCATGCGCCCGACCCATTACAGCGACGCCCGACGGAGCTGCCCCGCAGCCGACATGACCACACAAGGCCCAGATGCGCGAGAGCAGGACACGGGGGAGGATGAGCGCTTCTGGCAGCTCGTGCCCATCGCGGACTACCGTCTGCCGCAGACGCCGGCAGCGGGCGCAGCGCGGGCGCGCTGGGCCTCGCTGCGGCGGCTGTTCGCGCCCCACCGGGAGGCGCCCGAGGCGCCCGCCCGCACTGAGGCCGATCTGCGCGGGCTCACGGCGCAGCGGCTGGACGCCCTGGCCGGGCCCGTGGACTGGACCGCCGGCGCCGCGGCGCTCGATCAGCAGCTTGAGCAAGATACAGACGGCGTCTGGTTCGTCATCGGTCCGCCGCACAGCGGGCATGTGGCGCTGCTGAATGCTTGGGCGGTCCGGCAAGGCGCCCGCCGCATCGAGCCGCCGGGGGATGACGCCATCCTGAGTGCGGACCGCGCCTGGCTCGCCGCCTGGCCGCGGGAGGCGGGTCGCTGGCTTCTGCCGCGGCTGGAGCAGTGCTGGCTGCGCCATGCGGCCGGCCTGGCCTTGGCGCGCGAGCTGCTGACGCGGGCCCAGGCGGGCCAGCTCGGGCGCGGCGTCATCGGCTGCGACAGCTGGGCCTGGGCTTATCTGCGCCAGGTCGCCCCGCTGCCCACGCGTCGCGTGCTCACCCTTCAGGCCTGCGACGGCGAGTGCCTCGCGGGGCTCTTCCGCAGCCTCGTAGCCGCCGAGGTGCGCCGCCCCGTGCGCTTTCGCCACGCCCACAGCGGCAAGCCGGTGCTGGTGGTGGATGACGCCAAAGACGCCGCCGGCGCCGCGGAGCTTGAATACCTCGCCGCGCGCTGCCGCGGCAATACTGGGCTGGCCCGGGCGCTCTGGCGCTCGCGTCTGCGTGCCGAGCCGGATGCCGACAGCGACGATGCGGACACTGCCAACGTGGACGACGGCACCAGCATCTGGCTGGCAGCGGCCGAGGAGCCGAGCCTCGCCGCCCGGCCGGACGAGACGGGCCCCTTGGTCCGGCCTGCGCCCCTCCCGCACCACCGCCTGCCCCGGCCCCCGCACGCGGCCCTCGTGCCCTTGCCCCCACCCCCGGGCACGGGCCCCCCGCCACGCGCCCCC
>NZ_JAIFKJ010000642.1:2077-5531 GCF_019695415.1 Thiohalocapsa sp. | reverse complement strand
GAAAATGGCGGGGCATCCTGCCCCGCACGGGAAGCGCCAATAAATCGGCGCTTCCTTAGCTGCGCGCGTGTTTGGCCGCAGCGTGCCCGCGGAAGACGCCCGCGGCTTCGCCGCAGACTCCGAGAGTTGGCCATCAACCTGGACCGGCAGCTTGGCTCTGGGCCGAGGGGCACCGGCCCAAGCCCATTAAGCGGAGAAGGGTGATCGCTGCAATGCCTGAGACCAAGGCTGCATCGGGTTATGCCGCCAGTCGCAGATGGGTCGACTTGAACTCCTCACGGTGCGCCTTGTTTGCTGGATCATAACCAGCAGCTTCCATCTTCTCACGCAGCCAGGTGGGCAGCGGTCCACGCGAGTAGGTCCGCTCCGGGTTATCCGGGTCCACATAGCGGGACACGCCGCCCGCAGCCCTCTTGGCAGACCGTCCGCGACGACCCTTGCTCAACCGGGCCACCACATCGTCCAGGCTGTAGCCGCGCGCATCGATCTGCTCGCGAAGCTCGCCGATGAATGCGGAAAACTCGGCGGCCTGCTGCTCACGCAACGCCTCTCGCAGGGCATTCTCGTTGGCTTCGAGCTGCGCTAGCTGTGCCTGGATCTCGTCAACGGACTGGGGCTCGGATGTCTGCCGCTTCGACATTCTTCATCTCCTGGAAAGTGATTGCTGGAATGGCGCAGATCGCGCAAGCGTTCAACGAAAAGCCGTGCAGGATATACGACGATGAGTTTTTTGGCGAATTGGTGTCAAAGACAGACGCCGGCAAGGGTGGGATTTCTGGCTTAGTCTGCGGGTATTGATCGGTATCGTGGCGTTAGGGAAGCGCTGATTTATTGGCGCTTCCCGTCCGGGGCAGGACGCCCCGCCATTTTCGGCGACGTAAGTCGCTGACAATGAAGGAGCCGGGAAACCGCCCAAGGTCTGGACAGGCCCGGCTCCGTCTGGTTTTTGGGCAGGATGCCCAATAAATCAGCATCTCCTTGGCGTACGTTCGCGGAGTGAACGCCCCGCTCAGAGAGCCATCGGATAGGAGACCGATAGTGGAGCCAAACTTCCACCTGGGCCGCTGCGTGATCACCCGAGGTGCACAGGCGGCGCTCGCACAGACACCAATGCCGGGGCTGAGTGTATCCGCGAGACACCTGACATGAATGCAACCCTGCTCGCCTCCGCCGCACGTATCCTATGGCGCCTGCTCGAGCGCCACGGCGTCGACCCCGAGCACGTCTTCCGCGAGGCTGGTCTCGATCCGAACGATCTGCACGACTCACGCGCACGCTATGCGGATGCCAAGGCCCGCGCCGCCTGGGCGCTAGCGGCACGGCTGATCGACAACCCCTGTTTCGGCCTGCTGTCAGCGGAGATCTGGCGGCCCACCGACTTCCATGCCCTGGGCTATGCGTTCCTCGCCAGCCGCACGCTGAAAACCGCGATCGAGCGCGTCGTGCGCTACAACGCCGTTGTCGATCCCGCCGTCCGCTTCGAAGCGACGCAGGACACCGACCATCTCCGCCTGACCTATCAGGTCACCGACCACGAGATCACGGAAGTGTCCGCCTTGCAGGACGCGCGTCTGGCAGTCGTCTTCGGCCTCTGTCGCGAAGCCTATGGCGCAAGCTTCAGTCCCGCCGAGGTGAGCGTGACCCACGCGGCACCGAGCTGCCGGGGAGAATTTTTCGGGCTCTTCCGCTGTCCCGTGCATTTCGACGCACCGCAGCCGGAGCTTGTGCTGGACAGGGCCTTGGCCGAGGCACCGCTGCCGGCGGCCAGCCGCGAGCTGGCCATCGCGAACGATGCGATGCTCACCGACACTCTCCGCACGCTCGACCACGGCGATGTCGTCTCCCGGGTCAAGACGGCCATTATCGAGCACCTGCCCTCGGGGGCACCCAGTGCCGACCTCATCGCCAGAGACCTGTTCATGAGCGCACGGACCCTGCACCGCAGGCTCTCCGAGGCCGGCACCAGCTTTTCCGAGACGCTGGACGCCGTCCGGCGCGAGCTGGCCGAGCAGTACGTCACCGACCCCACCCGTTCCCTCAGCGAGATCAGCTTCCTGCTTGGTTTCTCCGAGCAATCTGCCTTCTCACGCGCCTTTCGCCGCTGGACCGGCCAGCCGCCAAGCGCCGCCCGCGATACAGCGGCCTGACAGCACTCAGGCTCGAGCCTTTGGCTGCCCGTTGCAGTTGGCGCGTCAGGTCAACTGATTGGCGGTCCACGACAAGCCGTGCACCGCTGCGCCGGCCTAGACTCCTCTCCACGCCAAGTGCTGCGCACAACCGCACCGAGGGCGGCGCCGGCGGGGCGGCGATAGCGGCAGCAAGTCAGCGCAAGAACAGCGAGCCACCACGCGCTGCTGCACCCCGAATCCATTGTCACCAGCAGAGCGAGCTGATCCATGCAGACCAAGGACCGTCAAACCTATCGCCAGGCGCTTCCCAACTGGGGCTTTGAGACCCTGCAGGTGATGGCCGACACCCATCGCCTGGTGGCCGACATCGAGCGCGGGCTGCGCTATGCAGCGCATTTGCAGGGTTTGGAGCCCCGCGTGGGCGAGAAACTCCAGTTGCTGCGCGATGCTGTGGGTGTCCTGCAGGTCAGCCTCTCCGCCTGCGAGCACACCACGCAACAGGTGCTCGCGGAGATCACCGAAGAAGCCCCCGGCGCCTAGCCGCCCACCGTGGAGTCCCGCGCGGCCGACGACCACCCAAACGACGAGGTCGCCTTCTGGCGTGGCTTCATCACCTGGTGGGCGCGGGTGAAGACAGAGCCCGTGCCGCCGCGGGCGTGGGAGGCGCTGGCGTTCGCGCAGCGCCGAGCAGCGCAGCGCCGAGAGCAACAAGACGAGCGCGAGGACTGGATCCAGTGAGCAGCATTTCGTCAAGTCGGCCGATCCGCCGCCGCTGGCTGTCGGCTGCCCTGTTGATAGTTGCGCCCACAGTAGCCGCGATGGAGCAAGTCCCGGTTACCCCGGACGGCGGCGTCTACAGCGTGCCTGTGCAGCTCAACGGCGTACTGCAGATGGACTTGGTGCTGGATACCGGCGCCGCCTACGTGATGATCCCGGCCGACGTGGCCCTGACGCTCAAGCGCACCGGCACGCTGACCACGACACAGGAGGGCAACGCGCAGGAGTTCAAGCTCGCCGATGGCTCGGTGGTTCAGCAGCGACGCGTGGTGCTCTGCTCGCTGCAGGTCGGCTCCCAACAGCTCCGGGACGTGGAGGCCATCGTCGGCAGTCTGAAGTCACCGCTCCTGCTGGGCCAAAGCGCACTGCGCCGCCTGGAGCCCTGGCGGCTCGATACCCGTGCCGGCCAGCTGATCCTGATGGAAGGCGAGAGCTATGCGACGGAGCCGCAAGCAAGCGAGTCAAACGACGCATGCGCCGTAAAGGATTTGCCGGGGTGACACCCGATTTGGATAGGCCGGGCAGCCAGAGCGCGGCCCGCGCCGCTC
>NZ_JAIFKJ010000642.1:0-1977 GCF_019695415.1 Thiohalocapsa sp. | reverse complement strand
GGGGTGACACCCGATTTGGATAGGCCGGGCAGCCAGAGCGCGGCCCGCGCCGCTCGCGCCTGATGATGACGAAACCAGCGCCTTGCAGCGCGCTCTCCAGGAGGCCTTCCGCTATGGCAACAGCAACAGTCACTCTCAACGCGGCAACCGCCGAGCGTCTCATAGTGCTCTTGGACGACCTCCTGCTCGACCAACCGGTCACGCATCCTTCCGAACAACTGCAGGCCTGGCGTGATGAGCTGCACGAGACGCTCCGGGTCCAGACCCCTTCCAACTGGGCGCCGGGACAACTGTACCGGGCGTTGGGGCTCGGCTGGAGCGCGTAACGGCGCTTGCCTAGCGGCCCCACTTGCTTACCGGCGGCACCGCTCTCGTGTGTTGATGTCGTTGGTCGGGTGTATTTGCGCCGTGAGCCAAAGAATCGGAGCGGTAATATGGACGCCGATGAACCAGGAAACCTTATACTCGTCGCATCCCCTGCCCTAGTCCCGACGGGAGGACCGCATGAAAAGGGTCGAAGCCATCATCAAGCCGTTCAAGCTCGAAGACGTCCGCGACGCCTTGTCCCGGGCCGGCGTTGCGGGCATTACCGCGATCGACGCCAAGGGCTTCGGCCGCCAAAAAGGGCATTCTGAGCTCTACCGCGGGGCCGAGTACGTTGTGGATTTCCTGCCCAAGGTCAAGCTTGAGCTGGTGGTCGCCGACGATGACCTCGATGTCTGTGTCGATGCCGTCATCAAGGCTGCACGCACTGGCAAGATCGGTGATGGCAAGATCTTTATCAGCACCATCGACCGAGTCGTGCGCATTCGCACCGGCGAGGAGAACGAGGCCGCTGTCTGACAGGGCGAGGCGCCGATCCGACGTCCACCAGCGCCCCGGCCCTTGCCACGGATTAATGGGGAAATTGGTCAAGGCACCAGCACACCGGCCGCAAGAGCGCGCTCGTCTTGCGGCTCGTCCCCGGTGACGGACCAGGGTCGGTCCACCCGCCGCAGGCGGTGCAGCGCAAACGCACGGGTATCCGGCATCTTCATGCCCGGCGGCACCCGCGTGCCCTGTTCGACTGCCGCGGAGTGGCCACAGCAGCGCAGAATGTCATGCGGTCGCGCTGCTCGGGTGGGTCGATTTGCCATCGCGAGCACCGGTGTCGACCCCATAGTGCGGGTGACAGCGGAGCCGCCTGGGCGGGTAAAACAGCGCTGCAGTCGAGCCAACCCCCGCCCGGCTTACCCGTCATCGCGCAGGATATCCAACCTTGCCATTGATTCGCGCGCCAGTCGTCGCGCCCGTCAGCGTCAGGCAGACTGCCTTGCTCACGCTGCGCGCCGCCAGGTCTCGCAGTCGTCCACCAACAGCACCAGCTCGCCGACGGTGATGTCTCGCAGGTGGATGCCGGTCGCCGCCATGTAGGTATTCAGCCGCAACAGAAAGTTGGCCGCGTCAAACTGTTCCGGCTTGGCGATCTCCAATGCTGCCTGCGTCAGGGTAGCAAGTGCGCTCATCAGAGCCCCCATTGACATCGTCCACTCTCAGAATAGTACCCAGTCGATCTTGGCGCTGAGCAGCCCCGCACAGGTGCGCCGTTCGTCGGCTACATCAGGTGTATGAACGGTCTCTAGTAAGCCCCAGATGTGCTGCACTCGCCGCGCTGTTGCGTTGCAGCATTCAGACACTTAGCCGCATCACCTCAGACCGCTTGGAGTTGATCCCGCGCAATTCGTTACGGATATGAGTGAAAACCGGGACATCCACATGACCTGTGGATAACCCTGTGGATGAGTCTCGGGCGGTCCCGGCGGCTCAATGGCTTGTGGCGCTCTTGTTAGATTGACCAATTTTTGGTCAATCGATTTTTGTCTGCAATTCAGTGCGCTACGGAATATTACCGAATGCTGACCATGGCATGCGTGGAACGCGCTTGCCGCTCGGTGTCAAGCGTCGGTTGTGCATAACTCCTTGCCGGCCCTGTCCAGG